>JAMPBI010000157.1 GCA_023666775.1 Alistipes sp.
TACCTTTCTCTCCATTATATGCAGCGTCCTCTCAGGACTTGTATTAATTTCAAGATTATATTTGGGAGTTCATACGCCGTGGGACGTATTTACCTCCCTTGCGGTCTGCGTCCTTACCATAATCATCATCAAGCATTTCGGGCAGAACTATATTTTCCCGCGGACGAACAAGATCGCCATGCTGATGATCGCTATCCTATATTCCGCGGGGCTATGCCTGTATTCCTACATTCTTGTGCGCTGGCAGGTTTCCACCGTGGAGCTGGTGGCGGATTCCGTTATTTTCGCCGCTACGCTTACGGGATTTTCCATCGGGATCTATATCGAGAACCGTTTTATCGGCTTCCGCACCCAGTGCTTTTCTTTCTTCATGCAGATCATTAAAGCCGTTCTGGGGCTTGGCGGGCTGCTGCTCATCAGCTATGGCTGTTCGTACCTTCCGTTCCATCGGATCTACGCGGACTCTTTAAAAGGTTTTCTGGTATGTATCTGGGCGACCTGCATTTTCCCGGTTTTCATCAAATGCGTCCAGAAAAAGAACTACAGCGAATTATAGCAGTCTGGCTTTCCCGTCCACAACCGCAAATTCTCCGGTTTCCCCCAGTTCCATGGTTCCTCTCCCGTTTGCCGCCTCGGTGATCTTTTTACACAGTTCCCGTACACATTCCTCCCGGCACAGTATCTTCATTTCCACGGTATCCGTATAGACCGTATCCAGAATAACCGCCCGTCCCTCCTCATTTCCTATCAGATATTGGATTTTCCCGACCGTATTGTAGTCCGTGATAAAGGACAGTTCCCTGCCGGTGATCTTCTCCGCCGTCACGGAATTTGCCAGTCCCTCCTTTGCCGCCTGCTGATAGGCGCGCACCAGTCCGCCCGTCCCCAGAAGCGTCCCTCCGAAATACCGGGTCACCACCACAAGGCAGTCGGACATATTTTCTCCCAAAAGAACCTCAAGGATCGGTTTTCCCGCTGTACCGCCGGGTTCTCCGTCATCGCTGTACCGCTGTATGGCATTCTTTTTACCTATGATATACGCGTAACAATTATGGCGCGCGTCCCAATACCGTTTCTTTGCTTCGTCTATCCTCTTAACCGCTTCTTCCTCGCTATGCACGCAGTATACATGGGCGATAAAACGCGACTTTTTTTCTACGATCTCGCCCTGTCCCTCTTCCAACACGACTTTGTGGTTTGCTTCCATGCTTCCTCTCCTTCTTTCCTGCTCCCTCAAGTATAATGTGGATTTTTTTTCCAGTCAATGAATACTCTGAAATATTACGTCTATAATGAAATATGATAAAAATGTTACATAAGTTTTAAATCTCGATGAAATTCTTTGATTAATCCGAAAATATCTGCTATACTATCATAGATTACAGGAGATTTTACTTAATATAAGGAGGTTTATTATGAAGTTCACACAGAACAGTGTCAACAATCGGAAAAAAGAACTGAATTCGATTTCCCGAAGATTTGGCAGCACACTGAAATCCGCCTCTATTAAGTTTGCTATATTTGCAGTTGTATTTGTAGGTATCGTAGGCTGCGCCATGGTTTTCGGAATGGCAGCCGGAATTTTGGCGAACACGCCGGACATTGCAACCATCAATGTTACCCCTACCAAATTCGCGACCAAGATATACGACAATCAGGGAAATGAAATCGAAACCCTGATCTCGGAAGGCTCCAACCGCGTCTACGTCCCTCTGGACCAGATACCGGAAGACCTGCAGCACGCATTTATCGCAATCGAGGACGAACGTTTCTATACCCATAACGGTATCGACTTAAAAGGTATCGGCCGTGCGGCGTATGTTGCCATCTCCAGCGGGGATCTGAGCCAGGGCGCGAGTACCATCACCCAGCAGTTGATCAAAAATACCGTATTTGAAGCATACAACGAAAGCACTCTCGAGAAAATACAGCGAAAGCTGCAGGAACAGTATCTCGCGGTCCGTCTGGACACCGAGATGGGTAAGGACGCCATTCTTGAAAATTACCTGAACATCATCAATCTCGGGAATGGTAATCTGGGCGTTCAGGCAGCCGCCAACAACTATTTTAACAAAGACGTGTCCGAGCTTACTTTATCGGAATGCGCGGTTATTGCCGCCATCACCAAAAACCCGAACCGTCTCAATCCCGTCCGCCACCCGGAATATAACCGGGAACGTCAGTTAGAGGTTCTTGAGCATATGCGCGACCAGGGGTATATCACTCCTGCCGAGTATGAAGAGGCAGTCAACGATCCGGTATATGACCGGATTGAGGATATCCATATCGAAACCGGCGGCAACTCCGTTTACTCCTACTATACGGACGCGCTGATCGAGGTGCTGATCGAAGATCTGACCACGCAGCTTGGCTACACGGAAAATCAGGCGACCAATCTGATCTACAGCGGCGGTTTGTCCGTTTACAGTTCGCAGGATACGAAAATGCAGAAAATAGCCGAGACGGTCCTCAACGATCCCGACAACTGGCCGGAAGAGACGCCGTTCGTTATTTCGCTGGACTTGTCGGTTAAGGGACCGGACGGTAAATCCAAATACCTGACCCACCAGAATATGCTGAAATATTTCCAGACGGAAGGCGAGATCCCGACTTTCGATCTGCTGTTCACCGATAAAGAAAAGGCGGACGAATATATCGAGTTATATAAGGAATACTGGACCTCACAAGGGTACGAGATCACATACGAATCGGTTTATTATGTGATCCAGCCCCAGATCTCCTTTACCCTGATGGATCAGTTTACCGGTGAGGTAAAGGTCATCGTGGGCGGACGCGGTCCAAAAGAAACGAGCCGTTCCATGAACCGCGCGACCAACACTTACCGTTCGCCGGGTTCCACGATCAAACCGCTCGTTTCCTACGGTCCGGCGCTCGACAGCGGCGGTCTGACCCTCGCGACCGTATTTGACGACTGCGCGTATTACTACCAAAACGGCGGTAAGCTGGTACAGAACTGGAACAGTAAGTACCGTGGCATTATGACCATGCGTGAGGCGCTTTACCGCTCGCAAAACATTCCTGCCGTTAAATGTCTGAATGAGATCACGCCGGAACTGGGATTTTCATACCTCCAGAAATTCGGTCTGCGCACTTTGGTCAGCCCGGAAAATGCCATCAACGGTTTTCACGACGTTATCGAGTCCCTTACTCTGGGCGGCATGACCAAGGGCGTGTACAATATTGATATGTGCGCCGCCTACGCCGCTTACGCGAACACAGGCGTTTACACCAAGCCGGTTTACTACACCAAAGTTTACGACCATAACGGCAATCTTCTGCTGGATAACACGACTCCCGAAACACACCGGGTCGTTAAAGAGTCCACGGCATGGCTGATGACCAGCGCGATGCAGGACGTCGTTATCCGCGGCACCGGTACGGATTGTAAAATCCCGAACCAGCCGGTTGCCGGCAAAACGGGAACGAGTAACTCCGACGGCGATTTATGGTTCTGCGGTTTTACGCCTTACTATACGGCGGCGATCTGGATGGGTTATGACGACTCCGCCGACCGTGCCATCAATACCAAGATATACAACCATAAGACACTCTGGTCGAAGATCATGGCGCAGATCCACGAAGGCCTTCCGACGGGAGCGTTTGCCGCGCAGCCTTCCAATATCCAGTCCGTGCAGGTATGCGCCCAGTCCGGAAAACTTCCGGTTCCCGGTCTTTGCGACGCCGACCCGCGCGGAAGCCAGATCATTACCGAATACTTTGAAACGGGCACACAGCCGACAACGTCCTGTACCGCCCACAGCATACAGCCGATCTGTATTGAGACGAACAAACTCTCCATCGGAACCTGCCCTGCGGAATATCGTCTTGTCGTCATAAGACCGCCAAACGATACGATTGTTCCCGATGAAGAAAAGAATAAAGAATACGCGGTTGAAGACGCGGCATACACCATTCCTTATGAAATGGAAAGAGCGGTCTGTCCTGTTCATGCCGCCGACTGGCTGGCGCAGCAGGGTTTCCTCTCCTCAATCGGCGGCGACGCCGGTCTGTCCATGGACGATTATATCAACATGAACGGCGGTATCGTCAATCCGGGCGGCGGAGACGACAGTGAAGATTAAACAAAAAATTACCGCCCCATATCTTTCCCGTCAGCGGGATAAGACATGGGGCGGCTTTTTATTTCTTCATCTTGGAATCACAGAGAAGCGAGGCAATATATCCGAAGATCAGCGCCGCCGAAACGCCTACGGCGCATGCCTTAAAACCTCCCATAAACAAACCGATGGCTCCTTCCTCATCAATCGCTTCCTTTACGCCCTTCCAGAGGACGTTTCCAAATCCGAGAAGGGGAACGGAGGCTCCGGCTCCCGCGAACTCAAGAAACGGTTCATAAAGTCCTACCGCGCCGAGAACCGCTCCCGTACATACCAGAAGCACCATGATCCTTCCCGGCAGCATTTTCGTCTTTTCCATTAAGATCTGCACGACCGCGCAGATCAATCCCCCTATAACAAACGCTATTAAATACTTCATACGCTCTACTCACTTTCTATTATAATTCCGTGGGCAATTCCGGGAACGGACTTTCCCTCGTTAAAACTTACCGGCGACAACATTGCCCCCGTGGGCAAAAACAACACTCTATTCCATCTTTTTTTCTCAAGCTGCTTTATCACATAACTGCAAAGCACCAGCGCGGAACAGCCGCAGCCGCTTCCTCCCGCATGGGTATCCTGCGTTTTATCGTCAAATATCTCGATTCCGCAGTCCATATGTTTTTTACTGATATCATATCCTTTATCTTTCATCAGATCGAACAAAATGGTCTGACCAACCGTACCCAGATCGCCGGTGATGATCATATCATAATGATCCTGATCCACGCCGAGATCCATAAAATTGGCATAGATCAAATCGGCTGCTGCCGGAGCCATGCAGGCTCCCATGTTCATACTATCCTTGACGCCAAAATCTACAACCTTTCCCGTTGTAATACCGGCGATTTTGACCGTGCTTTTTTCTTTTCCGATGATCACGCTCCCACAGCCCGTAACGGTCCATGTCGCGGAAAGCGGTCTTTGATTACCGTACTCGAGCGGAAAGCGGAACTGTTTTTCCGCGCTGGCAAAATGGCTGGACGCCAGCGCTACAACACGATTGGCAAAATCTCCTGCCACGCATATGGCGGCAAGCGCCATGGATTCTCCCATAGTGGAGCAGGCTCCGTATAAACCGAACATGGGAATTTCATAATCCATCAGTCCAAAGGTCGTTCCGCTCAACTGCCCCAGCAGATCCCCCGCGAAAATATAACGGATTTCCCCTGCCGTCAGACCGGATTTTTTCAAAAGTTTTCCCAGCGTCATCTCCTGTAACCGGCTCTCCGCCTCCTCCCATGTATTCATTCCGAACATCGGGTCCTCGTTTACCTCGTCGAACAAATGTCCCATCGGACCTTCGCCTTCCTTTTTGCCCGCAATGCAGGCGGCATATTGAATATAGGGCGGATTTTTAAAGAGCAGACTTTGTTTCCCTTTCATCTGCTGCTGCGCATTTTCTCCCATAAAAAAACCTCCAAATACTTTTTGTTAGTTTTTGAAGGTTTTGCTATTCTTATTCAGGAATTTCCTGTTTATTCAACGGTGCAGATCCAGCCCTGCGGAGCTTCCAGCCTTCCCATCTGGATACCGGTCAGCGTATCGTATAATTTTTTTGTCACCGGTCCCATTTCCGTCATGCCGCTTGGGAAGCAGATTTCCGTTCCATGGTCAACCACTTTTCCGACCGGGGAAATAACCGCCGCCGTTCCGCAAAGACCACATTCCGCGAAATCTTTTAATTCGTCTTTGTGAACCTTTCTTTCCTCAACTTCAAGACCGAGATAATCCTTCGCAAC
>JAMPBI010000158.1 GCA_023666775.1 Alistipes sp.
ATGTCTTATTTCATGAGTATCCAGCCAAACGCAAGCCTTACCATGATCGGTCTGGCGGCGCCGAGCGCGACCGTGTTCGGGATCGCGATCAATCTGATATATTTTGTTAAGGTGAATAGGGAAATAAAACAAAACGGATAAAGACAGCGACGGAGGACGGATTTGGATAGGAATGTAAATATAGTAACGGATTTGAGAGGGAATAAAAAAAGAAACGAGCAACTCTTTCGAATCATAAGATTTTACTTGGCAAAAAAACCATTTCTTTTTTGTAGTATAATTTATGAGGTGATAGTTGTCAAGAAAAATGTCTGACAGAAAGTAAAAATTTGTAAATGAAATGAAAAAAGGAGAAGATATATGTTAAACATAAAAGAAATATTTGACGATATCGTGCTGCTTGCAGATATTCTTGAGGAGAATGGAATCGATTCATTCAAATTTCCCAAAGGGATCGAGAGCGAAAAAATATCGGATTGGGAGACGCAGCATGGAGTAAAATTGCCGCAGGGATATAAAGATTTTCTTACCTGCGCGAACGGTTTTCATTATTCCGGCGCGGAGATCCTGCCATTGGAACGAATCGTATTAATTGATCAGCCGGAAGAATTTAAGGATTATTACGCGATTGGATCATACATAGGCGACGGTTCCCAGATACTATGTGACGAAGACGGTAACTTTTATTATGGTGATCATGCGTTTGGGGTTGAGCAATCCGATTTCGCGCAATTCCTTATCAACGATATTATATATTACATGAAAGATGACCTGAAAGAAAGCGAGATAGAAATACCGGAGAACCTAAATGTGAAATAAAAGTTCAAAAGGAGAAAATACTATGCATGATATCGCTGAATTACCTGCATGGGAGCGGTTGTTTAAAAGAATCGTCTGGGAGCAGTTAGGAGAGATATCCGGAAAGAAGATATTGGATTTTGGGAGCGGCAGGGGAATAACGGCAAATCATTTCGCGAAAGAAAATTTTGTTGTAGCGGTAGAGCCTTCCAAGGAAATGCTTGATAACAGGTGGGAGGATTTTCCATATCGGCAGATCCTCGGAGATGTTTCCAGTCTTTCTGAATTTGAAGACGCTTCTTTTGATTGGATCATCTGCCATAATGTTTTAGAGTACATTGAGGATCAAGAACAGGTCATCAATGAGTTATATTGTTTGTTGAAAGAAGGAGGAAAGCTGTCTGTTGTGAAACATAACCGCGCGGGGCGCGTCATGCAGACGGCGGTTTTACTTGATGACTTTGAAAAAGCAGATGATCTGTTGGACGGAAAAGACTGCGTATCTTCGCAGTTTGGCGCGATCCGGTATTATGAAGAGGAACAGATCATGAAATGGAATAGAGGATTAAAACTTTCCGAAACATTTGGTATCCGGACTTTTTGGGATTTGCAGCAAAATCAGGAAAAGCATGGAACGGAGGAATGGCAGGAAAAAATGGCGCGGCTTGAAATGAGAGTGTCCCAAATGGAAGAGTTTAGGAACATAGCGTTCTTTCGTCATTTAATTTTTGTGAAAGGAAATATAAAAGGATAATAGGAGTGAAAATGCATAATGGATAAGAATATGTTTAAAAGTATTGAAGGAATAGAACTGTTTTGGAGCGCATTTCCTGATATTTCATGGTGCTATTTTCACGAAATACTGGAATTTCGGTGGTATAGGAAGTTTGATAATGAAGAATGGATTGATAGATCCTATTTTGAATTAAAGATGTCCGGTATTGATGGAAAGGATATAATTTTATTTTTATTTAAAGATGCTGTTTTTATGTCTCCTTTGTCAATAAATGGCTACATATCCGGTTTGGATATTATCAATAAATCACAGGATTACCAGAATACTACGTATGAAATAATTGATTTTGAAGATCAAAGTATTCATATGGTGTGCAGTGATTTTTCTATCAAGGTATTACAAGTAAATGGAATTTTAGCAAAGTGAAGAGTTCTATAGGATTGCACCCCCATAATTCGAGCGATGACAATTTATTTTTTATGACGACATGCCCAAAAAGAAGGAAGGCTAGTCCATGAGTGACATTTAAAAATTCTTATGAAACGCATAAGAACCATAGAAGATAAACGTTATCCCAGTTCCTTTTTGTACTCAGATATTATTTTTATCATTGCTGCCGCGATAAAAACTGCTCCTAATATGCCTTGTAAGGCTGACGCAGTTTCGTTTTGAAGCGCGTTGCTCACCGCCATAAGGATAAATCCAACGCCAATAATAGCTGCTGCAATGTATTCAATAATTTTTTGCTTCATCTTTTTAGTCTCCAATCCTGGATTGTTTGCTTCAATTATAGCACGGTTGGTTTTGAGTTTCAATGTTTGCTTGGTAAAATTGCCCCAAAGGAAGAGTATCTACAACTCATACGGCGTACTCTGGTACACATAATAATCCAGCCAGTTTGTATACAAAATATTGGCGTGGCTGCGCCAGCTTAAAATCGGGCGTTTTTCACAGTCGTTGTCCGGATAATAGTTAAACGGAAGTTCAATAGGCAGCCCCTTGGACAAATCCCGTTTGTATTCCTGATCCAGCGTCAGACGGTCGTATTCCGGGTGCCCCATGACAAAAATCTGTCTGCCCTCCTGCGCGATCACAATAAAAACGCCTACTTCATCGGACTCGGCAAGAATGGTAAGGTCGGGATTATTGACAATATCCTCTCTTGAAACCGTGGTGTGGCGCGAATGCGGAGCAAGGAAATAATCGTCAAAACCACGGACCAGCGCGGTCTTGCGGTTCAGCACCCGATGTTCAAAAATGCCGAAAGCCTTCTTTGGAAGAAGTTCCTTCTTGATCCCATAGTGGTAGTAAAGACCTGCCTGCGCCCCCCAGCAGATATGAAAGGTGGACGTGATGTGGGTCTTTGACCATTCCATGATCCGCGTCAGTTCCTCCCAGTAGGATACCTCCTCAAATTCCATCTGTTCCACCGGCGCGCCGGTAATGATCATTCCGTCGAAATTCAGGGAAGAAATATCGTCAAAAACGCAGTAAAATTTATTTAAGTGGGACGCCGCCGTGTTTTTGGAAACATGGGTGGCAAGCTGTAAAAACGTAATATCGATCTGGAGCGGAGTATTGGAAAGAGCGCGCAAAAGCTGCAATTCCGTATCCTGCTTGATCGGCATCAGATTTAAGATAAGGATCTGTAAAGGACGGATATCCTGCGTAGTGGCACGCAATTCGTCCATGACAAATATATTTTCGGCTTCCAGTATCGATTTTGTGGGCAGATCGCCCGGTATTTTAATTGGCATTGTTATTCACTCCCAAACTATTATCATATAACAAATAATGTAACATTTCTTTGTGGTTTCTTCAAGTAAAATATGATATGATAATTATAGAATAAACCGGTAAAAGGATGTGTCTTATGCTGCAGGGTGTGTTTAAAGCGTATAAAAAGGACGGAACCAAATATTACCGCGCTTCCGTAACCTACCGGAACAAGCATATCAGTCTGGGAAGTTTTGATACGGAGGAAGAGGCAGGCTGCGCTTACCGCGAGGCGAGGGAAGTGCTGTATGGAGAACAGCAGATCGGCGATCACGACAGCCTTATTCATCTGGACTTTAAAAAATGGGTTACGCTGATCAACGTGCGGGATAACGGAATGTACATTAAAACGCCGGTTTATCTGTGGAAAAAATATTTTGAATACTATTTGTCCAAGGATATGGCGCTGAAATTTGACGTTGACGATTTATTTTACTATTCCAATCATTCCATAATGGCAAGGGACGGATATTTGTTTGTGGCGGATTACGGTATGCAGGTAAACATATTGTCCCGCTACGGGATCAAAAACCACGCCGTGGAGGGAAGGGATTTTATCTTCGCAAACGGCGACAATACGGATTACCGCTACAGCAATATTGTGGTGATCAATCCATATTACGGCGTGGAGCGCATTGAAAAGAACGGACGGTATTTTTACCGCGTAAAGATCCATCTGCTCGGCGATTATATCGTGGGCGTTTATAACGATGAGATTCAGGCGGCGGTAGCGTATAACAAGGCGGTGGATATGGTCCGGGCAGCGGGAATGGATAAGAAGTTTCCCGAAAATTACATTGAGGAACTGTCCGCGATCGAGTACGCGAAAATCTACAATGAGGTCGCCGTTTCAAAAAAGATCAGAGACTTTGTGACAGGTACTTGATTTTACGGTAGTGACTATGCTACAATCAACCATAAATAATTTTAGAAATAAAAGGAAGGTATGACAATGGATTTGTTATATAAGAGTACAAGAAATGACGATATTCAGGTAACGGCTTCACAGGCGATCTTAAAAGGACTGTCTTCGGACGGGGGACTGTTCGTTCCGGTAAGCATTCCGAAACTGGAAGTTTCCTTAAAAGAATTGGCGGAAATGTCGTATCAGCAGACGGCATATGAAGTGATGAAGTTATTTTTAACGGATTTTACGGAGGAAGAACTGAAAAACTGTATCAATAAAGCATACGACAAGAAGTTTGATACCGGGGAGATCGCGCCTCTTGTCAAAGCGGACGGCGCGTATTTTCTGGAACTGTTCCACGGGGCGACCATAGCGTTTAAGGATATGGCGCTTTCCATTCTGCCTCATCTGCTCACAACCTCGGCGCGCAAGAACAACGTTAAAAATGAGATCGTGATCCTTACCGCTACCTCCGGCGATACCGGCAAGGCGGCTCTGGCAGGGTTCGCGGACGTGGAAGGAACGAAGATCATCGTATTTTACCCGAAAAACGGCGTAAGTCCGATACAGGAAAAGCAGATGGTTACGCAGAAAGGTGCCAACACGCATGTTATCGGTATCAACGGTAATTTTGACGACGCCCAGACCGGCGTAAAGAATATGTTTGGCGACAAGGAACTGGAAAAGATCATGGACAAGGCGGGGTATCAGTTTTCTTCGGCAAATTCCATTAACATTGGACGTCTTGTGCCGCAGATCGTGTATTATGTTTATTCTTACGCGATGCTCCTTCGCAACGAGGAGATCAAAGAGGGAGAAACCATCAACGTGGTCGTTCCAACCGGTAATTTCGGCAATATTCTGGCGGCGTTTTACGCAAAGAACATGGGACTGCCGATCGGAAAGCTGATTTGCGCTTCCAACGAGAATAAGGTATTGTTTGATTTCTTTCAGACCGGTGTGTACGACAGGAATAGGGAGTTCGTATTAACTTCCTCCCCGTCTATGGATATTTTGATTTCCAGCAACTTAGAGAGGCTGATCTATCGGATCGCGGGCAGCAGCGCGGATAAAAACAACGAACTGATGAACGCGTTAAAGACCGAAGGCAGGTATGAGATCACGCCGGAGATGAGAGCGCAGCTTAACGATTTCTACGGCAATTATACCGGCGAGGACGAGACGGCGACAGCGATCAAAGACCTTTACGACAAGACCGGTTATGTTATCGATACCCACACGGCGGTCGCGGCAAATGTTTACAAGAAATATGCCGCGGAGACGAAGGACGACACGAAGACCGTGATCGCGTCCACGGCAAGTCCGTATAAATTTACCAGAAGCGTTATGAACGCGATCGACAAAAAGTACGACGCCATGACGGACTTTGAACTGGTGGAGGAACTGAACCGCATTTCCGGCGTGGCGGTGCCGCAGGCGATCGAGGAGATCCGCACGGCTCCGGTACGGCACAAGACCGTTTGTGAAGTGAGCGGCATGTGCGACGAGGTTAAGAAGTTTCTTGGGATTTAATGGAAACGCGTGGAGGAACGCAATGGAGATCACGCAATACCGGGATAAGTATAAAGAACAGGTTATCCGGCTCATTCTGGATATTCAGAATAAAGAAGCCGGGATCGGTCTTTCGCTAACGG
>JAMPBI010000159.1 GCA_023666775.1 Alistipes sp.
ATGCTCATGTTCCGCTACAAAAAACCACAGGCGGTCACCGCGAGGCTTCTGGGCTTTTTCGCGGCAATCTACGGCGCCGCCCTCGTATGGTTCTTTACGGAATTAAAAAAAGCGCAGGAACAACCTGACGGTTTACCCGGCGAAGAGATAGCGGAATATGTCTTTCAAAAGATCGTGGACGGTTGCGCCGCGGTACGGGACCGGATTTTTCCTTTTTCCGTCCTTATTTTCGCGGCAATCATTCTGTCAGGATATTTTCTGTTCGCCGGGCGGCTCGAAAGGAGGGAACGTTAATGGCGGGACTGCTCTACAAAGAACTCATTCTTAACCGGAAAAATCTGCTCTGTATCGCGCTGGGAGAATTTTTTGCCTCGCTGTTCATACTTATACCGCTGATCCCCAACGCCCCTTTGAACGATATGGAATACGTCATGGGATTTTTCAGCACGTTCAGCTTTTTTATGATGTTTCTTATTATGGGAATGATGGCTTCCGGTATCTTTCAGACGGACGAATTTAAGAAATACGCCTACTTTATTTCCTCGTCGCCGCTGACCCACACGGGACAGATCGGCGCGAAATATCTTTTTACGCTGCTGCTTTATCTGGCGCTTTTGCTGTGGTGCGATTTTCTTACCGCCTTTTCGTCCGTACTGGGCGCGACGGCAAATTTTACGATTGCCTTTGAAATGTTCTGGTTCATGCTGATTGCCAACGCGGTCGAATTTCCTTTTATCGCGCGTTTCGGAAGCGCCGTCGGAAATCATGTAAAAACCGCTTTTCTGACGGTCGTAACGCTGATCGCATTTGAATTTGTCCTGTTTGGCAATACCGAAAAACTTTTCGGGCTGATCAAGAAAATGTCCGACGCTTCCACCCTGCCGGACGGCGTTCTTGTCCTGATCGCCGCCATACCTTACTTTGCCGCGGGACTTTACTTTCTTTCTTATAAGATTTCCTGCAAACTCTATCGGAAAGGAGTCGAAGAATATGTCTGAGAAAACCGTTACCATAAAACGGATCGTCCTGTTTGTTCTTTTTACATTCGCCCTCTCGTGGATCCCCGCGGGGTTATGTGATTTACTGGGGATTTTACAGGACGAAGCCGGTTTTTATTTCACGACTGCCTGCATGATGTTCACTCCGGCGCTGGGATCGCTTTTCACACGTTTCGTCACGAAAGAAGGCATGAAAAATTCCCTGCTGCGGATCCGCTTCAAAGGATACGGGAAATATTATCTGCTGGGGATTATCATTCCGCTGATCTACTCACTGATTTCGGCAGCCGCCGCGGTTTTTGTTCCGGATTACTCACTCAACGGTGATTTTCTCGCGGAAGCGGGCGTTTCTCCGATTGGTTACGCCGCGGCGATTTTCTTCAACATAGCCGCCGCCCTTGCCCTGTTTCCCATTTATCTCGGCGAGGAACTCGGCTGGCGCGGATATCTTTTCCCCAAACTGAAAACGCTGATGAAAAGACCTGCCGCCTACATCGTTTCCGGGATCGTCTGGGGCGTGTGGCATACCCCGGCGATCATCGACGGACTGAATTTCGGCAAAGACTACGCGGGCTATCCTTTTGTGGGGATCGCGCTGATGTGCGTGTTCTGCACTTTTACGGGTATCATTTTTACATGGCTCACCGAAAAAACGGACTCGGTATATCCTGCCGCGTTCGCCCATGCCGTAAACAACAACGCCGCGCCTCTCATTACCTCCGTAACGATCGGCAGCGACGCTGTCCTTCTTGATTTCGCGCTGGGAATAACAGGCGTTTTCGCAGTCGCGTTATTTTGTCTTATCGAAAATCACCTAATATCCCAAAAACAACTGCGCCACCGGTGAGTCCGCCGGAAGGACGATTGTTTTATTGTCGCCGGTAAAGGATTTTTCCAGCGCTTCCAAGGAGCGGATAAAGGAGTAAAATTCCCTTCGCGAGTCGTCGCCGTAGGCTTCCGCGAGGATCCTCATATACTCGGCTTCCCCCTCCGCCTCGATCTGCGCGGCTTTCGCCTGGGCGTCGGAAAGGCTGATGGAAACGTCTTTATCCGTGGTATTTTTGATCACCTGCGCGTCCGCCTGACCTTCCGCCGTATAAGTCGCCGCGATCTGGGAACGCTCCGAGATCATACGCTCGTAAACCGCCACTTTGTTATCCTCCGGCAGATCCAGCCGTTTTGTCTCCACGGCAACGATCACGATACCGTACTGATCCATGCCGTTTCCGATATTCTCCATGATCTTCTCGTCCAGTCCGCCTTTGCGGGAACTGATCACGTCGTTCTGGTTCATGCTGCCGATAACGTTTTTAATGGAATTGTACACGACGGCGTTGATCCTGCCCTCCGCCGCCGAAACGGAAGAGTTGACGCTCTGCGCGAATTTTAACGGATCCGATATCCTCCATAAAACGTAACTGTCCGCGATCATGGTTTTCTTATCCATCGTGATCACGTCGGACTGCGCGATGTCGTAGATCAGTAATTCTTTCGGAAGTTTATCTACCGACTGGACAAAAGGAATTTTAAAACTTAATCCCGCCTCGCTGCGGATCGAGCTTATTTTTCCGAACTGACGGATCAGGGTATATTCGTCCTCATAGGTGACCACGATCGAAGAAAGTCCCAGCATGATCACAAGAACCGCGATAAATGCAATAACACCTTTTTTCATAACCATTCCTCCTTACTGTTCCTTTGCGGCATTTGCCGAAAACGGTTCCAACGGCAGTATCGTCGATACGCCCGTGCCGTCGTCGGTCACATAGACCTTCGTTCCCGGAAGAACCTTTTCCATTGTTTCAAAATACATTCTCAGCTTTGTGACCTGCGGATTTTTTATATATTCCTCGTACATCGCGTTAAATTTCGCCACTTCCGCGTTTGCCTCGTTGATACGCTGCGCCTTCTCGGCTTCCGCGTCCTTTAAGATCTGGTCTACCCTCGCCTCCGCCTCAGGGAGTTTTTCGTTCGCGTATTTGTTGGCGTTGTTGATGGACGTTTCCTTGCCCTGCTTTGCCGTTTCCACGGCTTTAAACGCTTCCATGACTTCCGCCGTCGGCGGCTCGGAGTCCTGAATGGTGATATTGACGAGGGTAACGCCGATATCGTTTTCCTCCAGTTCGCTGATGATCTCTTCCTTGATGATGGACTGAATCTCCGCCTTGCCCGTGGTCAGCACGCTGTCCACGTCATACTGGCCGATAACGCGGCGGATACAGCTCTGGGCGATATTCTTTAAAATAAATTCCGGCCGGTCCGAAGCGTAAACGGCTTTGATCGGATCGGAGAAGCGGTACTCCACATAAAAATCAACATTTACAAAGTTGTAGTCCGACGTGATCATCACCGACTCTTCGTCAATGGAATTGTCATGGTCGTCATAACCGATCCGGATCCCTTTGATCGTCGTGTTGACTTTCTCCACCTGCTGTATGAACGGTATCTTGAAATGCAGCCCCGACTGGGTTACGGATTTCGCGACGCCAAATGTCGTCAGTACCGCCTGCTCCTGTTCGTTGATCGTAAAAAATGAGTTGCCGGCTAAAATGATTACCGCAAGGACGATCACCACATTCCGTATGACCTTTCCGGTGTTGGCGCCGATTTTCCTTGCCCTTCCTCTAAACACGGTATAATCTTCCATATCGTTTCCTCCTTTTAAATTGATATTATAACTGCCACAATATTCGTCACGCTTCCTGTTAAATAAAAAGAGACTCTTATCATGGCTGCTGCCATCATAAAAGTCTCGCAATTTACATAAGCTGCGGACCGGATCTCTCCGATCGTACTGACGCACGCATAAACGATGATCGTCGCTTGCTACTCCCTTTTATTAATGTAACTTTATCTTAGCATACAAGTCGTACATTGTCAAGTATTTAACAAAATTTTAATAAATGTTAATATTTTCTTAATTTACTTTATTTCCGCACTTCGGACAGAAGATCGTATCTTTGTCGATCTCCGTTTTACACGCCGGGCAGAAATCCACGCCTTTCACTTCCCGAAGCTGGTCGCGCAGCGTCTCGATCCCCGCTCTCGCCGCGAAAACCGCCCGGATATCATCCACATACGGATCGTTCTCGTCTCCCTTATGCTCCTCGAAATATTTCTTTCCGATCTCCTGATAAATGAGCTTCTCCTTGTTCTCTTCCTCGCGGATCTTATTCTTGAGGGAAAGAACCGTGGACGCCTCCTTTGCCTTCTGGCTCACGTCCGCTCCCACCTCGGAAATCTTCTCTCCGATCCTATTAAAAAGTTCCTTATCAATCGCCATTTTCATACCTCCGCCGTTTTATCTTTTCGATATCCCCATTGTACGCCATATAACAAAAAAATTCAATCTTCTATCCATTTATTTTCTCAAAATCATTGGCGGGGTGTTTGCACACCGGGCAGATATAATCCGCCGGAAGTTCCTCTCCCTCGTAAATGTAGCCGCATACCGTACAGCGGTAGCCCGTTTTCGTTTCCTCGTTCTTTGGCTTCGGCTTGATATGCTGCTGATAATAGGCATACGTCGCGGAAGGAACGGCGCTCAACACTTCCATATCCGTTACCATGGCGATAAACAGGGTATGCGTGCCAAGGTCGACCGCCTGCTCCACCCAGCCGGCAATGTAGCCGTTCGTTCCTCTCGTTATATAATTGCACCCGTTAAATCCCCGGCGGCAGTCCTGAAAGTCCGCAAATTTATCCACATTTTTACCGGACTGAAAGCCGAAATGCCGGAACAGCTCAAAATCCGCTTCCTCGCTGAGTACGGAAACCATAAACTTCTTGGTGTTTAATATCATGTCGTGCGTGGCGTTCGCCTTATTTACCGCGATACTGATCCGCTGCGGATCCGACGTAAGCTGTATCGCCGTATTGATAATACAGCCGTTGTCCTTTCCGTTCTCGTTTGCCGTCAGCACAAATAACCCGTAACTGAGCTTATACATTGTTTTGCTATCCATAATCTTCCTCCCTTGAACCTACTTGCCTGTACATTATTATAACAGATAGTGTGTCCAATAACAAGAATGATTACTAATTTTTATTGATCCCTATGAAATAATTCCAGATGTTCCGCCGCGAAACACAACGGGTTCACATAGTCTCCGTCTAGCGTCATCTGCCAGTGCAAATGCGGTCCGGTGCTGTCTCCCGTACTACCCATGCAGCCTACCTGCGCGCCGGCTTTTAAAACGTCGCCCACGGAACATGTGATCTCACTCAGATAACTATACTCCGTCGTTACGCCGCTGCCGTTATCAATGAGGACGCTCAGTCCTCTCGTGTCCTTCCAGCCTGTTTCCAGTATGGTTCCGTCCATTACCATATATATTGCCGCCGTTTTATTATCGCACGCCATGTCGATACCGGTATGCTCGCTCTGCCACCGTATCATCATTCCCGCTGACATGAACACGTCCTCTTCCTTTATCGGCAGATAATCCGTCAGCAGCGAAAACAGTTCCTTCTGCGTCTCCGCGGGAATGTCGTATACCGAAGCGTACTCCGCCGTTCCAAGAACGTTTTGCAATTTTTCCCGCAGCGCCTCGTCCACGGTATCCGGCGCGTCCGCCGTTTCTTCTCCCACATTCGTAATATCTTCCGCCGTCGTCGGCTCCTCTCCCTCAGCCATAGTATCCTCTGCCGTTGTCGGCTCCTCTCCTGCCGCCTCTTCTCCCGTCGGCTCCTGTGCCACAAGCGTCGCGTCTTCGCCGCCCGTTTCCTGCGGCGTTTCCATTTCCGGTATCTCACTCGCAGGCGTACTCCTTCTCAATCCCCCGAATATCGCGACATTCACAAGAACAAAGACAACCAGCGCCGCGCAGACCGTAGCGATCCCGCCGTACTTTCC
>JAMPBI010000015.1 GCA_023666775.1 Alistipes sp.
GGCGTTTGATAAAGGTCTGACTACTTTTTCATTACATTTTGCGGAAACTCAAGGAAAAATCTGTGGTATTCCCAATAATATTTACAAGTTAGTAATAGAATGTTCATATTTCCGTTATATAATCACATAAATATGTGAGGTACGATGCGTATGGAAGATAAACAGGATAAGTACAATCTGTATACGGAAAAAATTAAAGAAAGACCCAGTGTAAAGTACCGGTTTTGGTTTGAATTGGGGAAATTATTTCTTGCCGCCGTTTTTATCGGTGCTGTGGCAAGCATTGTCTTCCTTGCGATCATAAGGACCGCCGGCATAGGGGTTGAGACTTCCGATGTGGAACGTCAGGAGGTTACGATCCCGCTGGACGACCACCAGCAGGAGAGCGATAACGCGGAGACGCAGTCGGGAATGGGAGAGACGGAGAGCAGGAACAACGGGGAGGAAGATCCGGATAGAACGGAAAATGACGCCGGAGTCGAGACGTACCGGTATGTTTCCGAGGTGATCCGGGAGATAACGCCTTCCATGGTGACGATCACCGCGATCAATCATAGTGAGGATCCTCTTTTTGCCATTCGTCAGAAACGTGTGGAACTGCCGGGGATCATTATTGCGGATAATGAAGTGGAATATCTGATCTTGTCGGATTATGCCATCAAGAATGTGGATTCCATTCAGGTTACTTTCTTTGACGGAACTACGGTTGACGGCGGGCTGGTGCTTGCCGATCCCGTTACGGATATGGCCGTGATCGCCGTACCGCACCAGAAGATTTTGCGGACAACGCGGGAAGAACTGGTGATCGCGGAGCTGGGAAATTCCTATACGTTAAAGCAGGGCGAACTGGTGATCGCGGCAGGCAGTTTTTACGGAATCAAGTCGGCGGTGGATTTCGGTATCGCGATTAGCACGAAAGAGGTAACTTACGACGTGGATTCCAGACATGGGCTGATTTATACGAATATGGACGGGAAGTCCGGCTGTACGGGATTTCTTTTTAACGAAAACGGGCAGCTGATCGGAAATATCAGTAACAAATATTCGGAGAACGGGATTGTCGCGTATGGGATTTCCGATCTGAAACTGCGTATTCAGAATTTAAGTAATAATAAGCCGATAGGGTATATGGGTATAATCGGTTATGATGTGGACGAAGATTTTGCCAGTGAAAACGATATGCCGCCGGGGGCTTATGTATCTTCCGTGGAAATCAATTCGCCTGCCTACTTTGCGGGAATTATGAACGGTGATATTATAACGGATATCAGCAAACGAACGATCACAAATGTATATAATATTGAGAGGGCGCTCTGCGAGTTTGAGCCGGGAACGGAGATTACGGTAACGGTACAGCGCAGGGGCAAAAACGGGTATGTTCCGATTGAATATACTCTTACAATTAGTCAAAAGGAATAGGTTTTGGAGAAATGATGAGATATATTGAGAGTCTGAGAGACGGTGACAAGATTACGTCGGTTTATCTTTGCAAGCAGAAAAGCAGCGCGGTAACGAAGACGGGCAAGGAATATGAAAATGTGGTTTTACAGGATAAGACGGGAACCCTGGACGGTAAGATCTGGGATCCGGGTTCGTCGGGAATCCATGAATTTGACCCCATGGATTATGTGGAGGTGACAGGCAGGCTTACCGTATTTAACGGAGTGCTGCAGCTTAGTATCGAGCGCGCGAGGAAGTGCGAGGAAGGCGAATACGATCCGAAGGATTTTGTTCCCGTATCCTCCCGTCCGGTTGAGGAAATGTATAATCAGCTTATGGGCTATATTAACAGATTTACCAATCCGCACATTAAGAAACTGGCGGAGAGTTTCTTCGTGGAGGACGAGGCGTTTGTTAAGCGTTTCAAGGTCAACTCCGCGGCAAAATCCGTCCATCATGGTTTTATGGGAGGTTTGCTGGAACATACGGTCGCGGTGGCGAGGATCTGTGAGACGATGGGAACATTTTATCCGGTTCTGAATAAGGATATGCTGGTGCTTTGCGCTTTGCTGCACGATATCGGTAAGACAAGAGAAATTTCTCTGTTTCCGGAGAATGATTACACGGACGAGGGACAGCTTCTGGGGCATATTGTGATCGGAGTGGAGATGATTGACGAAAAACTTCGTCAGCTTCCGGATTTTCCGGAGAAACTGGCAGCAGAGATCAAGCATTGTATCGTTGCCCACCACGGGGAATATGAGTACGGTTCGCCGAAAAAACCCGCGTTGATCGAGGCACTGGTGCTTTCCATGGCGGATAATATGGACGCCAAGATTGAGCAGATGACGGAAATTTTTAACGCGGCAAACAGCGATACATGGCTTGGATACAATAAACTTTTTGAAAGTAATATCAGAAAGAGCAGTAAATAGTATGTTGGAAAAAAATGATGTTGTTACGGTCACAATTGAGGATATGAGCATGAATGGAGAAGGTATAGGCAGATTAAATGGCTATACCTTGTTTGTTAAGGACGCCGTTATAGGCGACGTGGCGGAAGTTAAGGTCATGAAGGCAAAAAAGACTTACGGTTACGCGAGGCTTATGAAGATCGTTAAGCCTTCCTCTCACCGGGTGAAAGCGAAGTGTCCTATCGCAAGGCAGTGCGGCGGCTGTCAGATCCAGGAGATGTCTTATGAGAGCCAGCTGGAACTGAAACAGAATATTGTAAAAAACAATCTGGAACGTCTTGGAGGGATCCTGCCGGGAACCTATGAGATGTGTCCGATCATCGGCATGGAGGATCCATGGCATTACCGCAACAAAGCGCAGTTTCCGGTAGGCGTGAACCGCGAAGGAAAGATCTGCATGGGATTTTACGCAGGGAGAACCCATTCCATTATAGAGACGGAGAAATGTTTTCTTGGAGACGCGGTGAATGAGCAGGTGCTTTCGGTCGTTCGTATATTTATGGAGGAAAATAAGGTTACGGCTTATAATGAGGAGACGGGAAAAGGCGTTGTCCGTCATATTTTGATCCGTAAAGGTTTTAAGACGGGACAGGTTATGGTCTGTGTGGTCATTAACGCCGAAAAGCTGCCATGCGGCGACAGACTGGTAGATAAACTTACGTCGGAAGTCGCCGGGATTACTTCTGTTTCCGTCAGTATCAACCGGAAAAATACGAATGTGATCATGGGAAATGAAATTAAGGTTCTGTGGGGCAGACCGTACATAGAAGATTATATCGGGGACATTTGCTATCGGATTTCTCCTCTTTCTTTTTTTCAGGTAAATCCTCTCCAGACAGAAAAACTTTATCGAAAGGCTTTGGAATTTGCAGGACTGACAGGCAGCGAGACAGTATGGGATCTGTACTGCGGTATCGGTACAATTTCCCTGTTTCTTGCGCGAAACAGCAGGAAGGTTTACGGCGTGGAAATTATCCCGCAGGCAATCGATAATGCAAGGGAAAACGCCAAGATCAACGGTATTACAAACGCAGAGTTTTTTGTGGGGAAAGCGGAGGAAGTGCTTCCGAAGTTTTATGAGGAGGAATACAAAAGAACGGGCGTTAAGCCTTCTGCGGATGTGATCGTGGTTGACCCGCCAAGAAAAGGCTGCGAGGAAAAACTGCTTTTGACAATCGCGGATATGGAACCGAAGCGGGTGGTTTATGTGAGCTGCGACAGCGCGACGCTTGCGAGGGATCTGAAGTTTCTGGCGGCGCGGGGGTATGAGGTGCGGAAGGTGCAGGCGGTGGACCAGTTCGGACAGACGGTGCATGTGGAGTGCGTGTGTTTGTTGGGCAGAAAATAGAAGATAAAGAAAGCGAAAGACGTAAAAGTATGATATAATAATGTATAGGGTTAAGATAAGGCATTACCAAAAAGAGTGAAGGAAAGTATATGAATAAACCAAAAGTCTTTGTAAGTTCGACAATCTACGATTTTAAAGATTTGCGTTCAGCATTAAAATATTGGCTAACAGAAAAAGGGTATGAAGTGAGAATGTCGGAACGTAATGATTTCAAAAAGGATTCAAGCCAAAATTCCTATCAGGCGTGTTTAGATTCAATTGCAGAATGTGATTATTTCATTTTGTTGATTGGTTCTAGGGCGGGAGGTATTTATTCTCAAAACCCATTGATAACAATTACACAAAAAGAATATCAGTATGCTAGTGAATTAGCACAACAGGGTGTAATAAAGAAACTATTGGTTTTTGTTAGAAAAAGTGTGTGGGATATTCGGGAAGACAGAAAATCATTACAAAAATATATTGAAAATGAATTATTAAAAGACGAAACTTTAAAAAGTAAGGGAGAGCAAACAAGACAGAAATACTGGAAGGAAAGAAGATAGCATAAATATGATAAATAACGATAAAAAATGGTATTCGGGAATATTATGCAAACTTGATGATGAAAATGTCAATTATAGAGCAGAGATTGCTTTTAATGAGCATCATCAAAGTATTATTATAGTATATAACATTTCCATAAAATGGGAAAAGAAGATAGAGAATCAAAAATCGAATTTCGCTGTACTGCGTTTAGAAAATGGAGAATATGTTTCAATATTTGATTTTTATATTGAACAATCTGTTTATAAATCCAAGATGATAGAGGAAAAGCCTGTTGGTAACGGAATAGAATTGACTTTGGTATCTTCTGAGGTAATAAGAGGAACAAGAAGTTTTTCTAAAGATCATCAATTTAGTGAAATACATATGGAAATAACAGAAGGACATGAATTGATTGGAATATGTCCATACAAATTTAAATCTGATAATATTTTTAGCACAATAGATAATCAGTTTAAAATCTCCATACAGATTACACCTATAATTGTTAATACCATTTTAGGTAGATTTGTGTTTAATGTATTTCCAAATCAATATTATAGAAGGGATAGTTTTTCTATTGGGTTTGCACATAGGATTCAATTTATGCCGGCAAATCCTATAAGAGTGGAAGAATTTCGGGGGATCCTCGAAAAACTCTCATCATTTTTCTTTATATTATGTGGTGAGGCAATCACGATTAATAAATTGTGGGTAATTGAAAATAAAGACAATTGTTATGAAGAATGCGAATTTAGGGGATATTGTAACTTTCCCAAAGATAAATTGCGGAAATATGAAAACTCTGGAACGGATACCACGGGTTATAGGCGGGTTAGCATTTTCAAACTATCGGATTTTGCCAATTTAGAATTTGCGATGGATTACTGGTTTGAACATTATGAGGATTTATTTAATGCTCAACAGGCTTATAGCCGAATTATTCAAGATGAAGAAATGAATATTATTCCGATAAATAGATTTTTAACAGCCATGCAGTTAATTGAAGGATATTCTCAGGCACATACAAATGAAGAAAAAGAAATTGCAGAATTTATTCAAAATAAAGAGAGAATCATTGCTAAATTAATTGAGCAGGAGGATAAAGAATTAGTTAATAATGGTTTAGGGTTTTCTGGAATCTCTTTTAGAAAAGCAACAACAAATTTTCTCTATGAAGGAATTAATTACTTTGAAAAAATGAGTAAAAGTTTATTTAACAAAATCTATAAGGAATTGATTGATAGCATAATAAATGACCGAAATTTTTATACTCATTCTTCAAACAGAACACAGCCAATGTTAAATATTAGCGATATTATCAATATTGGCACCTTATGTAAGGAAATATATAGAATTTTGATTTTGGGTAAAATGGGGCTTTCTGAACAATTATTGCGGTGTCGAATGAGACATGATTTTAGAGCAACTTGTTTGTTGGAAGATATATTAAAAATTGAAATAAAAGATTATGACTATATTACAGAATTTGATGATGTAATGTGGAATTTTTCTGATCCCAGATAATTTATAATATTCTATAAAGGATTAGAAATATGCGACTGGTAAGTTGGAAAGGCGAGGAGGTGTTGTTTTGAGTATAAGTTCAAAAATTAATCCGATGTTAAGTCTGGAATATATACAGACAGAGCCTGAGAATAAATATTTTGACAGAAAGTCTGGACAAATCCGTGTCGCTGACATGGCACCACATATTTCCGCATTTGCAAATGCGGAAGGTGGTACGCTGGTGATTGGTATCAGTGACAAGAAGCGGATATTAGAAGGGATCAACTCTTGCGGTGAGGATAGAATCAATGAATTTATCAATGCACCGAAAGACTGCTGTAGACCGATGCCGAGATATCAAGAAGAATTCATTGACATTACAAATGAAGCCGGACAGTCGGACAGGCTTTTGCTACTGCATATTGAGCCGAGCAGAGATCAGGTGGTTCGTGTATCCAATGATAGGACATATCTTCGTATCGGTGATAAATCCAAAGAGATGTTAGGAGAGAATCTGCGAAATTTGGAATATGCGAAGGGAACCCGACATTTTGAAGATGAGATCAACCAGAATGCGACAATCGAAGATTTGGATGAAAATTTGATAAATGCATATAAGAAACGTATTGGTGCAGAAGAAATAGAGACATATCAGGTTCTGGTTGCAAGAGGTTTTATACAGAAAAGAGAAGGTAACGAATATCTGACAAATGCTGCAGTGCTTCTGTTTGCCAATAATATCATGAAGTTTAATATGAATTGCCGCATTCGCTTTGTTCGTATTGATGGACGGGAAATGCAAGTGGGAGCTAATTATAATGTCGTGAAGGATAAAAGCATTGATGAACCAATTTTAAGATTGGTCAATGTTGCGAAAGCATTTATCGCAGATCAACTGAGAGTCTTTACCCGTCAGGAGCATGGGAGTGGACGATTTGTTGAGAACCCGGAATATCCGGAGTTCCCTTGGGTCGAGGGTATTATTAATGCCGTGACTCATCGGGACTATGCCGCATCAGGGCAGTTTATCAAGGTCAGTATGTTCGATGATAGATTGGAGATAGAGAGTCCCGGACGGTTTCCGAATATTGTGACGGCGGATAATATTTCATATACGCGGTTTTCACGAAACAGGACTATTTCAAGGGTAATGACTGAATTTGAGTGGGTGCGTGAGCTGAATGAAGGCGTGAAAAAGATTTATTCGGATATGGCAGAGGCAGGACTGCCTGCTCCAGAGTATATTGAAACACCGAATACGGTGAAGCTGATTCTCAGAAATAATATTGATGAGAGAACTGCTCATAGAAATAAAGCTTCAAATGAGGCTTTAAATGAGGCTTTAAATGAGGCTTTAAATGACGATGAGCAAATTATTATTGAAATTATTAGGTTATTACCAAAGGCAAGTCAAAGAGAAATTGTCCAAAGGACAGGTTTCTCCAGAGCGAAGGTTCAGCGTATCATGAAAAAAATGATTGAGAACAAAGTGATTTATCGTGAGGGCGCAAGAAAGAACGGAACTTGGAAGGTTTTCTGAAGATTATTGCGATTATATGAAATTATTTTATGAATGTTCGGTTATGAAAAGTGCTTTTAAAGGAGTAATACAAGAATAACGACGGTGTTTTTTATTAAGTATTTGCGCACACTTGGTTTTGATGCAACGCATGGTATTTTAAAAATGCACTTGTTAGGGCAAATTATAATAACTTAAAAAGCGGTATCTATGAAACAACAGAGGTATTTGGAATTATTCTTGAGGAATTTGCTGTTGAATGAGAGAAATGAACTTCATAATCGGACAATACACATCAATAATTGGTTTGCCCAAAGTGCAATAATTGCGCTTTAGAGGGAATGGCAAGCGTAACAGTGAATGAAAGGTGCTGACAGGACTTCGCAAAATCCGTTGACTAAAATTGACATTTATGTCAAAAAGAATCAATAAAAACTTATTAACGTCAATGCTTCATTTAAGCTTCATCACATTCACACCAACCCCATAATTTTCCCCCATGCCTCCGTCGATAACCAACATATCAGGCACCAGTAAAAGTATTAAAAAACGGAGGACGCAAACATGGCAATCGATTCAGTTCAATCAAATACTTATAACTACCTTGAAAAGTATCAGGACGCAACCCCAAAAGGCGAAATACACAGCACGCAGTATGGGCAATCTGCCGGGCAGGATCAGGTAACCTTGTCCGTAGGGAAAATCCATATCGAAGAAGTCTGTGAAACCTACGAAAATATCCGGACTTCCATGAAGGACATACGTTTGACGGCAAATAAGGATCGCTTATTTTATGAGACAAGTTCAATTATGGGAAGCTATTATAGCGGAGAAATTAATAAAGAGGAACTGAGGCAAAAAATAGAAGATTATATTGAAGAATATACCGGCGGTTTAAAAAATTCCCAAACACCGTATGCGAAAAATTATATAAAGGACAGCCTTTCCACCTTGTATGAGTATTTCAGCAGGGCAAATGTGAGGTGCGCCGTCAATAAAAATAATGAGGAAGCAGCTTCTTACTGGACGGGTAACGGCGTAAAAACAAAAGATATGGACGATTATACAAAACTGTCGGGTACTGTGTATTATAACGCGGAATATTATTATCAAAGCGAGGAAACGCAGGATTTTTTTAAAGATATATTTGATGAAACGGCAGATACATATGATATCGGCGGCATAGATTATGATATGATTGAGAAGAATACCATATTTACATTGGACGGCGGGTTGTCGTTTAACGGAGTGTGGAACTGGTCCCATTGGCAGACAAACCACTATTGGCTGGACGCGGAGAAAAGCCATTCTATCATAGACAATGATTTTGTGCCGCCAAAGGATTTTGTGTATGCCTATGCGGATCATATTTCAAAAGATCAAACAGACGGTATTTTAAAATCCGTGAAAACGGATCAGGCGAATATAGAGGAAGATAAGCAGACGGAACTGAGTAAAAAGGCAAAAAAACTGCTTATCGAGATCAAATACGGCGGAGCGTTTTCATGGGGAAAAAACAATAGGATCACGCAGGAGTTGGAGAAGAATGATTGGGGATTTTTAATGCCTTCCGGTAGAAGAAATTATTTCAGAATGCTTCGTTACGCGTAATGGCAAGCGCATAAAATTTTCCTTTTCCGAATTGTACACCCGTTGAAAATAGGTTATAATAACACTGTCAGACAGTAAAATACAGAATCGAATAGGAGAAGGAAGGGAAAGCGATGAAGAAAAAAATTACTGCCGCAGCCGGAATGGTTGTTCTTCTTTTACTGACAGGCTGTCAGTCCGGCTCCGGTAATGCGGAAGTCGAATCTTTAGAGGGGCAGATCGCGCGGCTGGAACAACAGCTTGCCGTATTGGAACAGCAGAACGCGGCGGCGGGAAATGCCTCGGGTGCCATAGGTGAAACGCAGACCACAACAGAAAATACGCTGCCGGAACAGCCGGCTGTAACGGGTAATAATAGTACACAGGCACCGACCGGATCCTTGACAACATATACTATGGAAGAGCTTACGTCAATGGTCAATGCGTATATCGAAAAAGCGGACGCCGCCGTTCCCGGCGCGACAGCCTCCGATAACATGGAACAATTTTTCATGCTGAAGCAGGAGGAAAAGCAGATCGACAACGCTCTGGATATCCATGAGGACGAACTGGAAAATCTGTACCGGCAGAATATTCTGACAAGAGAGGAATACAAAAGTCTGGAACGGGAGCTTGAAAAACTGGAAGATAGTCTGGACGGCGCGGAAGATCGTTTGGAGTATGTCTTTGGAATTGACGATTAAATAAAATTGAAGTTACAAGGTGGAAATTTATGCAGGAATACAATAAGATCATAAAAGAGGCGGCTAAAAAGATATTGACGCCTCATGGACTTTTTCAGAACGGCACGTCAAAAACCTGGCTGGAGGATAACGGTTGGTTTTTCATAGTAGTCGGATTTGAACCGGTGGACTGGTTGGAAGGTTCCGCTTTGAGTGTTGGAATCTGCTTTTTGTGGGAAGCAAGCGAGGGATTGAACGGTACGCTGACATATAGTTATGGCGGCAGACTGGACGGGTTTTGCGAATATGACGGAGACGATGATAAATTTCAGGCGGAAATGGAAAGGACTGCCGAGCGGGCGTTGCAGAAGGTAATGGAATACCGCAGGTTTACCGATATGGATCATGCGAAAAAATGTCTTGAGCAGGAAGTATCCAATACGCGGGAAGAACATCTTTTTTGGGAGCTTTACAAGTTGGCAATGATCTGTTTTCTCAGGGGCGATTTTGAAGAGGGAATAACGGCTTTTGACAAATTTGTGGAGATATTAAAAAACGGTTTTTATGTCAATGGGTTTTATATAGAATGGAAGGAAGAATTTTATGACCGCTGCATACATTCGATCAAACCCTGCCTGACGTCAAAAGAAGCGGCACAGAAAATGGTTCTGGATATGATCAACCGACGGAGGAATTTTTTCAAAAGCAAACCGCCTTTTAAGAAAATGAATGATAATTTGTACGTCCTCCCTCTTGACACCTGACAAAAAGTGTGATAAACTAACCGAAAATTAAAACATGAAACCGTTGAAGCGGAGATAACGGCAATGATGCCTTTACAGAGAGCCCGCGGCGCTGAGAGCCGGGTAAGAAACAAGTTGTCAAATGGACCGCTGAGGGTGCAGTCAAATGCGGATTTTCGCAAAGTATTCTGCAACGTGTCGGCATACGTCAGTTGCCGGGGATATGTTGGTATCCTGCTAAGGGCATGAGGTAATCTCGTGAATTCAAGGTGGCACC
Organism: Alistipes sp.; assembly: GCA_023666775.1. Classification (GTDB taxonomy): domain Bacteria; phylum Bacillota; class Clostridia; order Lachnospirales; family Lachnospiraceae; genus MGBC120314. Next base: position 10,609 of record JAMPBI010000015.1, read on the forward strand.
GCGGATAAGAAATTTATTCGTCCTTGACAGAATGATAATATCTGTCAGGGATTTTTTATATGATAGGAAATTGCGAGGCAATTGTTTTAAAACTTCTTTGACAGGGAAAGTCAGAGGAGTTTTTATGATTTGGAGGAAGAAGCATGAAAGTTTTGCCGGATTTAAGTAAAGTAAAAGAAATTGCGGCTTCGGGACGGTACAAGGTGCTGCCGGTAAGCTGCGAGATCCTGTCGGACATCTGCACGCCGATCGAAGCCATGAAAATACTGAAAACGGTATCAGACCACTGCTATATGCTGGAGTCGGTCGCGGAGAAAGAAAAGTGGGGACGCTATACGTTTATGGGATTTGAACCCAAAATGGAAATAAACTGTGTGGACGGAGAAATGAAAGCGGGCGGCGATCAGTTTCATACGGATAATCCGTCGGAGTTTCTAAGGAAGATACTTGCCGATTACAAAAGCCCCCGGTTTGATTACCTTCCTTCTTTCACGGGAGGATTGGTAGGATATTTTTCCTATGATTATCTGGGATACAAAGAGCCGGCGGTCAGAAGGAATGTGCAGGATACCGAAGCGTTTAAGGACGTTGACCTGATGTTGTTTGATAAGGTGATCGCCTTTGACAATTTCCGGCAGAAAATCATACTGATCGTTAATATGACGCTGGATAACCCGGAAGCCGAATACCGGAAAGCGGTGGCGGAATTGGAGAGACTGAGCAAACTTCTTCATAACAAAAGACAGGAAAACGAACCGGGAGGACATCTTCTGGGGAAAGTGGAACCGCTGTTTGATAAAAAAACTTACTGCGGTATGGTGGAAAAAGCAAAACATTATATCCGCGAAGGCGACATTTTCCAGATTGTGCTTTCCAACCGGTTAAGCGCGCCGTTTGAAGGAAGCCTTTTAAATGCGTACCGCGTTTTACGGACGATTAATCCGTCGCCGTATATGTTTTATTTTTCGGGAACGGACGTGGAGGTTGCAGGCGCTTCGCCGGAAACCCTTGTTAAATTAGAGGACGGCGTGCTGCACACATTTCCTCTTGCCGGAACAAGGCCGCGTGGAAAGACGGACGAGGAAGATACGGCGTTGGAAAAAGAACTTCTTGCCGATGAGAAGGAGCTTGCCGAGCATAATATGCTGGTAGACCTGGGACGGAACGATCTGGGAAAGATCAGTAAGTTTGGAAGCGTCCATGTGGAAAAGTTACACTGTATTGAGCGGTATTCCCATGTTATGCATATTGGTTCCACGGTATGCGGTGAAATACGAGAAGAGTTTGACGCGCTGGACGCCGTTGAGGCCGTACTTCCGGCAGGAACTCTTTCCGGCGCGCCGAAGATCCGTGCCTGTCAGTTGATCGGAGAATTGGAGAACAACAAGCGGGGCATTTACGGCGGAGCCATCGGATATATTGATTTCACGGGAAATATGGATACCTGCATTGCCATTCGTATTGCCTACAAGAAAAACGGCAAGGTATTTGTCCGCAGCGGAGCGGGAATTGTCGCGGATTCCGTTCCGGAAAAGGAATTTGAGGAGTGTATCAATAAGGCGAAGGCGGTGGTCAATGCGCTGAAACTTGCGGAGGAGGTGGATATATGATTTTATTAATTGACAATTACGACAGTTTTTCCTATAACCTCTATCAGCTTATCGGTGAGATTGAGCCGGATATCCGGGTTATCCGGAATGATGAAATGACGGTGGAGGAAATCCGGAGTCTGAAACCGGACCGTATCATACTTTCTCCCGGACCGGGCAGACCGGAGAATGCGGGAATTATTATCGAAGCGGTAAAAACGCTGGGTAAAGAAATATCGGTTTTGGGCGTGTGTCTCGGACATCAGGCAATCTGCGCCGCGTTCGGGGCGACGGTCACTTACGCGAAAGAGCTGATGCACGGAAAACAGTCGGAGGTTCGATTTGATCCGAAATGTCCTATATTTAGAGGGTGTCCCGAAACGGCGCCGGTTGCCCGTTACCATTCCCTTGCGGCGGACGCGGGAACCATTCCCGAAGAATTAAAGGTGACGGCTGTGACGACAGACGGCGAAGTAATGGCGGTACAGCACCGCGAATACCCGGTTTACGGCGTACAGTTCCACCCGGAATCCATTATGACGCCGGACGGGAAGAAAATGCTTGAAAATTTTATAAAGGAGATATAATCATGATAAAAGAAGCAATCGTAAAAATCGTAAATAAAGAGGATCTTACATATGACGAGGCATATGCGGTAATGAATGAAATAATGAGCGGCGAGACGACGCCGACGCAGAACGCGGCGTTTCTTGCGGCGCTTTCCACAAAAAGCGCGAAGGCAGAGACGACAAATGAAATCGCCGGCTGTGCTGCCGCCATGCGTGATCATGCGACGAAAGTAGAAACCGGAATGGACATTTTCGAGATCGTGGGAACCGGCGGAGATAACGCGCACAGTTTTAACATTTCCACAACGTCGGCGCTCGTGTGTGCGGCGGGCGGAATGAAGGTTGCCAAACATGGAAACCGCGCGGCTTCCTCCAAATGTGGAACGGCGGATTGTCTTGAGGCGCTGGGAGTAAATATCCAGCAGAGTCCGGCAAGATGTATCGAACTTTTGAAGGAAGCGGGTATGTGTTTCTTCTTCGCGCAGAAATATCATACTTCCATGAAATATGTGGGCGCTATCCGTAAAGAATTGGGATTTCGTACCGTTTTTAATATCCTCGGTCCGCTGACCAATCCGGGAAGCCCGAAAATGCAGCTTCTCGGCGTATACGACGGCTATCTGGTGGAACCGCTGGCGCAGGTGTTGATCAGTCTTGGAGTGAAACGGGGTATGGTGGTATACGGACAGGATAAACTGGACGAGATTTCCCTTAGCGCCCCGACTACGGTTTGTGAGATCAAGGACGGTTGGTTTAAATCTTATGTGATCGCGCCGGAGGATTTCGGTTTTGAGCGTTGTACGAAGGAGGATCTTGTGGGAGGAACGCCGGAAGAAAATGCGAAGATTACCCTTGCTATTCTGAATGGGGAAAAGGGACATAAACGAAATGCGGTGCTGATGAATGCGGGAGCGGCGCTCTATATCGGAGGCAAGGCGGAGACTATGAAGGAGGGCGTTGCGCTTGCGGCAGAATTGATCGACTCCGGCAGGGCGGCGCAGACTCTTCGGAAGTTTATTGAAGTGAGCAACCGTCCGGAGGTAGAGGCATGACGATCCTTGACCAGCTTGCCGCTTATGCCGCGGAGCGTGTCGGCAAGGCAAAGCAGCGGATATCTTTGGAGGAAATAAGGCGGCAGACGTTGTTGCTTCCGAAGATGCGGTTTACATTTGAAAATGCGCTGAAAAAGGACGGGATTTCCTTCATATGCGAATGTAAGAAAGCGTCGCCGTCCAAGGGACTGATCGCTTCGGATTTTCCATACTTGCAGATAGCGAAGGAATATGAGGAGGCAGGCGCCGACTGCATTTCCGTACTCACGGAACCGAAATGGTTTCTGGGAAAAGACGAATATCTGCGGGAAATAGCGGATACCGTTTCCGTTCCCTGCCTGCGCAAAGACTTTACGGTAGACCCTTATATGATCTATGAGGCGAGACTGTTAGGAGCCTCCGCCGTTCTTCTGATCTGTTCCATATTGAGTGAGGAACAGTTGAGGGAGTATATCGCTGTCTGCGATGAGCTGGGGTTGTCGGCGCTTGTTGAGGTCCATGACGAAGACGAGATTGAGACGGCGCTGAACGTAGGCGCGCGCGTGATCGGCGTGAATAACCGCAATCTTAAAGATTTTTCGGTGGATACGGGAAACAGCCAAAGGCTTAGGAAGATGATACCGCAGGACGTGTTGTTTGTATCCGAGAGCGGCGTCCGTACCGGGGAGGACGTAAGAAAACTTCGGGAGATCGGCGCGGACGCGGTTCTGGTCGGTGAAACGCTGATGCGTGCCGCGGATAAGAAAGAGAAACTTTTGCAGTTACGGGGGACGTTATGACGAAGATAAAACTTTGCGGACTCTCAAGAATGTGTGATATTGAGGCGGTAAATGAACTGGAACCGGAGTACATCGGTTTTGTGTTTGCCGCAAAGAGTCGAAGGTATGTCGCTCCCGAGAGGGCGGCGGAACTGAAGAAATCATTGCGTCCCGGTATCTGTGCCGTGGGGGTTTTCGTAAATGAAAGTCCTGAAAATATAGGGAACCTTTTAAATAGAGGTATCATTGATATGGCGCAGTTACACGGAAATGAAGATGAGGAGTATATCAGGAAACTGCGAAAACTCACCGATAAGCCGGTTATTAAGGCGTTTCGGATCGACGATGAGAAAGACGTTGAAAATGCCATGAACAGCAGCGCGGACTATGTTCTGCTGGATTCGGGAGACGGCGGCACAGGAATGGCATTTGACTGGAAACTGATACAAAATATGAAAAGACCTTATTTTCTTGCCGGAGGACTTGACGCTGATAATGTAGGGAACGCGGTAAAGAGTTTGAAACCCTATGGGGTAGACGTCAGTTCCGGCGTGGAAACGGACGGATATAAGGATAGAAAGAAAATGGCGGAGTTTGTTATTGCCGTAAGAAAGGGAGAGAAAAAGTGACAAATCAAAATGGACGTTTTGGCATTCACGGCGGGCAGTATATTCCCGAGACTCTGATGAATGCAGTAAATGAACTGGAAGAAGCATATAACCGTTATAAAGACGATCCGGAATTTAACCGCGAGCTTACGGAATTGCTGAATGAATATGCGGGAAGACCGTCACGGCTTTATTACGCGGAGAAAATGACAAAGGATCTGGGCGGCGCGAAAATATATTTAAAGCGTGAGGATTTAAACCATACCGGCGCGCATAAAATCAATAATGTGCTGGGACAGGCGCTCCTTGCAAAGAAAATGGGAAAAACACGTCTTATAGCGGAAACAGGAGCCGGTCAGCACGGCGTCGCGACGGCGACTGCCGCCGCATTGATGGGAATGGAATGCGTTGTTTTTATGGGGGAGGAAGATACGGTCCGTCAGGCGCTTAATGTATACCGTATGCGTCTTCTCGGCGCGGACGTTATCCCTGTAAAGTCAGGAACGGCTACTTTAAAAGACGCCGTTTCGGAGGCAATGCGCGAGTGGACTTCCCGTATTGCCGATACCCATTACTGCCTCGGTTCGGTTATGGGGCCTCACCCGTTCCCTACGATTGTGCGTGATTTTCAGGCAGTGATTTCAAAGGAGATAAAGGAACAGATCGCGCAGAAAGAAGGAAGGCTTCCGGACGCGGTGATCGCCTGCGTGGGCGGCGGTTCCAACGCGATCGGCAGTTTCTATCATTTTATTGAGGATAAGGGCGTCCGGCTGATCGGTTGTGAGGCGGCAGGCAGAGGCATTGATACTTTTGAGACGGCAGCGACGATCAATACCGGAAAGTTAGGTATTTTCCACGGCATGAAGTCTTATTTCTGCCAGGATAAATATG
>JAMPBI010000160.1 GCA_023666775.1 Alistipes sp.
GGCTCCGTCTTACGAACGACCTCATATGTACTCCCGGACGAAACAAACTGCTCCATCGAAAGCGGCACATGAAACGTCTTCTTACGACAATTACCGGATAAAAGTTCGGATAAATCCAACAGCATATTATCAACTCCTATGCCATATACGCAAACGTATCATTTGCGCACCTTAACCATTATAAGCACAACATATTGGTTTGTCAATCTTTTTTTCGGATATTCTTACAAATTCTTACAATTGCAAACGCCCGCTTACATCGCAGCACGGAATTCTTCTATGGAATTTACGGAAGCCGCGAGGAAAAGCCATTTTTTCAAATTATCCAAACTATCCTCCGCCGTAATCCTATTAACCGTTTCCTGCGGAACAGCCCCGTATCTTTCCAAAAGTTCTATTACCGCTTCCGCTTTTCCTTTCGTGGTACTGATCCTTATCAGATCATCAATCGCCTGACACATATCACATTCCTCCTTCCCTTCGTTCTCCTGATACCGTATCACTTCTTTTAATGCCCGGATCCCCGCGCAGACATCAACCACGTCCATTGCGCTCTTTGAAAAATGACGGAACCCTTCCTTGTGGCTCTCCACATACTCTTTCAGCTCCGACAGGCTTTGCGAATGTTTGATCATTCCTATCACATATCCGATATCCGACTGCATTTTATCAAGCTCCCAATCCGGTATCCCGCGCACCGCAACGAGATTGACATGATAATCATTAAAAAACGGCTTCAATTCCTCAGGAACATTTTCCATGTCCTGCATATCCATCAACGTTTTCGGACTTTTCCATTCCTCCCTGCCCCAGTATAAAACAATATCCATAACAGGCAGCAGCTTATCCGTTTCGTTGATATCATACATAAAATCGTCCGTCGCCGTATTCCTGTTGCGCTCCCGTATCTGCTCGATCTGCCTGCGCATTTCCAGATAATCCATTTCCATCTGCCGGAACGGAAAGATCAGATTGATATCGTTCTGGTTCTCGATCCCGACCAGTATTTTCCTGCCGTTTACTTCCGCCTGCCTTAAAAGGTCCCTCTGGATATGCGTCACCTTATCTTTCCTGTCCCTCACGGAATAAAAACCGTCCACGGTACTCATATCCTCCGGCTTAAATAACGCTTCTCCCACACAGTAATTGCAGATCGCGGCAATGCGGTCGTTCCTTTGTAAATAGTAATTCAGTACATCATTTGGCTGTCCCATGCTTTCCCCTTCCGCAGGGAACAAAAAACATTGTGGTCATCGATTATCGTCCCCTGCTGTTCATGATTGATTTCAGCAAGGACTCATAAGTGAAAATAGAATGAAAGACATTCAGAAACAGAACCTTCGGTTCCGCATATGAGATTAACTTGCTTATCGGCATAATACTACAAATCCGCCAAAAAGTCAAGAAAAAAAATCAATCTCCACAGATATACGGCGCATAAGTATCAATAAAGGTATCTCTGTCATAAAAAAATATTCTATAACCATTATCCGCATAGACCAATTCTCCCCGTTCCAATTTTTCATAAGCAAACGGATTACCTTCCAATCCCATATCCGCTATATCCGTAAAACGGAGCAGCAAAAAGAAATACTCCGTATCCACAGTCTCCCATGTATCCCTCTCCAAAAATCTTGCGGGCATAAGCCATTTATACGGATAAATAAATTTATTCTCCGCAATATTGACCACCTGTATATCGCCGTCCGACAGTTCGGTCAGAATATCCCCATTCCAAAACGTGGTCATTCCAAACTTCGCCTGCTTCTCTTCCAGAAATTGCGCCGCTTCCTTTATCTCGTCATTTTCTTCACAAACAACGATATACCGCAAATTCGTGATACACAAAATAACGCAGCATACAATAAACAGCATATTAACCGCTTTTGATATGTCATAATGCTTTTGGCTGTATTTTTCAAAGTATAGCGCGATCAAAGGTATGTAGAAAACGTAAATCAAAATAAAATAGCGCACTCCGGACATACTATTGATAAAAATAAAGACCGCCACGTTCATGATCAATACCATGAGGGTAAAGAATTTAAAAAATCTTACTTTCTCTTCCTCTTTACCACGGTATACGATCCAGAACATATACAATAACGCCGCGACCAGACAAATAGCCGCCATACTCTGTATCCCGGAAAACGACAGGACCCCGACGCCGTCCACATACCCGAACAAACGAAAAATATCCGTAATCGCGCGGCTTAAATGTTCCAGAATATTATAATTATTATCCCCTACATGAAAATCCGTCATTGCCAGACTATCATATTTTTCAACAAAATAATATCTGCCAAAATAAAGACCGTTCACCAGATAACCGGCTAAATATCCCAAAAGACCGGTCAACGCGATCCGCACTCTCCTGTCTTTCAATAAAGCCTTACTAAAAACAGTCCGCTTTTCCCTATAAGCCTCTTCCTCACATACCAAAAGCGCCGCCGCAAGCAGCGGAAGCGTTAAAACCAACGCGTACCGGATCCCCGAAACGCCGCAGATAACCATGACCAGCATATAAAAACAGATATTCTTTATTTTAATTTCATCAAATAATCTTAACGCAAGCCCCATTCCCAAAAAGCAAAAAATAACATGCGGCATATAAGAATTGCCAACCTGCATTATGGAAATAAAATCCGTTGAAAAAGGAATCAGAAGCAGTGATGTCGATAAATACGCTGTTTTCTTATTTATTCCCAGCGGTTTTACCATATACAGATACGAAACAACCATTAAAACGCTGCATATCAGGTTCATGACCGCGCGCACCATACTCCATGATCTCATGAACAAAAATAAAACCATAGAGATCAACTGGGTGTATACCACCCGCACCTCCGTCGAATAAAACCAGTTCTTCGTAAAGAGCTTATGCTCCCTTAACAATTCTTTTGCCAAAATCAATTCTGCCGCCATATCCGAATTGATAACATTAGCAGAATAAAAATATGTGATGATAAAAACCACAGACATTATGATAACAGATGGAATCAGATATGTAAGTTCCTTATGTTTTCCCGTATTCATGTGTTTCAACTGCTCCTTGTGTTTTCTATATGGTAACACAAATTATGCGGTTTTACAAATTAATACTTTTTAATGATGGCTCTTTGTTCCTTTTTAAAACCCTACCAGCTTTTTTAATAACAATGTCCCTACTTTATTTTTATCAGATATTCATCGCTCTCTGCATAAGGAAGCAAATTATCATACGCAGAAATATCTTCCTCCATGCTAAAAAGATACCGCAGATATTCCGTCTGCAAATAAACATTCGCGTATTTGTCGTCATCAAAAACCGCTTCAATATCGTCTAACTGCATTGAATCACAATCAAAAACACTTGTCCGAACCAAATCCATACGAAGAAAATTAATCTCCCAATCCTCCGTGATCACCAGTGAACCCGCCGGGATATCTCCATAAATGTTTTCAATGTTATCTTTCATTACCTCATAGGCATTGTGTGACCTGCCAAAAATCTTCAAGCTATTTTGTGTTTCTGAGGCAAGACCGATCAAAACAATCGCCACAAGCACTTTGCGAAATGCAGAAACCGTTATTTTATCAATAAATTTCTTCACATTTTCCTGTGACATAGCACAATGTGTTAAAGCAACAATCATTGGGAGCGACGCAGGTAAAAGAACTCTATGGTTAAATATTTCCATATCCGTCTGAAATCTTGTATACACATACCCTCCCCAATAAATAACACTTGAAAAAGCAAATGACAAAGACATTTTATCCTGAAAACCCTGCCTTTTTATTTTCAGTACAAAAAATACTCCTATCCCAATAAAAATCACTGCCGCAAATGTCGTACTGACAACAATCAGTCCCAAAAACGCGCTGTTGATTTCCATATTTTCCGCTTTTAAAAGCATATAACAAAGCCAGCTTCTGGACTCTTGAGAGGGAATACGGTACATTCCCGTCATATATCCCGTTTTACTCTTTATAACCAGTAAATATGTAAATAAAACAATCGCGTTTATCACGGTAATCCCGGCAAGTTTTAATCCTTTCCCGCGGTTTTTCTCCATGCTCAATCCAAAAAAACTAAGAAAAGCCAATATACCCGTAATAGCTAATGTATACGCGCCTACCCAACGTGACAGCATGGCAAAAAGACTTGAAATACCCAGCTTTATACAAAATTTATTTTCGTTTTGTTTGCTTTCCCATACATCATAAGCACAGAAAGCGTTCCACAAAACGGCAAACATAAATATATTTTCACTGGAAATATACCGCATACAGGAAATATACCCGGGATTGCAAAAAAAGAGCAGATACACCCATGCATATTTATGGAAACGCCGGACAAACATATACGCCGTTGCAACATATAGCCCTACTATAATGACTTTCGCCGCGTAAACAACTTCCAGCCTTGTTATAAATGCAACAACTGCAATCAATGCAGGAAAACCTATCGGCCATATTCCAAAAAATCCCTCATATCCGGCTCCTGCATGATTATTGAACCCATATCCAAGAAGCAATGCATTCGCCTCTCTTAAATAATTTGTGGAATCCGGACTAAGTCCTACATCATAACTAAAGGAAATTATCAAAACATAGGCAATTGCCGCCGCAGTTAAGATTATTGCCAAGATATTTTCTTTCCAATTCCCGTCCGCATTTAAAATATTCTTCATAATGTACATTCCAATTCCGTTATAAATACTATCATCTGTTTCATACTTGTCATATTCCTAATACCTACCCCCTTAATTTTACCCCCCCGATCAAAAAGTCAAGTTTTTTTGAAAATATAACCACATAATAAATGCCCATATTTTCTTGAAAATGTTGTCTCTTGCACAAATAAATCCTGCCGCAATGCATGTAAACCAATATAAGCACTCTGCTAATTCATCAATCAGATATTGTCGTGATATCTGGATATTTCTGCTTAAATTAATAAAAAATACACATGAAATTATTGTAAGTCCCAAATCAAGCAATGTTTTTCCACTAAGTTTTTTAACCCATAACGGCAGTACAATCATGGAAAAAACGTAAAAATAAACATACCACGCAAATTTGACTATTCCATTAACATCTAATGCCAACATATTTTTAAAAATTTTTGCAACATATATTTTCTCACCGGCGGACAAATGGCATGGTAAAAAAATTCACATAAATATCCGCACCATCATTCATAAATAGTTTCCTAAATTTTATATTTCCTTTTTCCGTCCTGTAACAACTACCGCACACAGACTAACTACCATCAGAACTACAAGAAGTCTCATATCTGCACGATTGTCCGCCGTCTTCGGTGAGGCTGCCGTTTGCGTTGCCACCTCGTTCTCGTCTTCTTCATCACCTTCCGGCTGCTGCGCTATTCCTTCATCTGCCGTAGCCGCCTCTTTTGACAAAATTACATAATCCGAACAATGTGTCTGCTTTACGACAAGGTAACCATCTGTATCAACCTTGGCGCTATAAACAAACTCCAACTTTTCCTCCGCTTCATTATAATAATAGTAAAATAAAGTCTGCCCCGCCCATTTCATTCCTACAGGAATTTTTATCCACGGACTTCCCGGCAGTTTTCCCGAATAGAAGAAATGAACATACGATATCATCTCATCTTCGTGAAAATGGTGTTTCGGCTTACTATCCACTTCGCCGTAATCCGTTGTTATCGTCACGCCAAAGTCATACCGGTCTTTGCCTTCTACCTTTTCCATGGTTCCTTTGTCAAATATAAAGGAAACGTCAAAGCTCGTCTTTATGATAATATCCTTCAAGGTATTTTCCGCGATAATATCTTCCAATTCCTTTTCCGGAATGCTTGTATTATCGGTAACGTCCACAATTCC
>JAMPBI010000161.1:0-1295 GCA_023666775.1 Alistipes sp.
GGTATGTTATCTTCTCCAGCTCTCTCTGGTACATGCTGATTTCTTTATTTATCCAGTATATCTGTTTTACTTCGTGCAGTTCCATAATCCATTCCCTCCTATTGTGCTGGCGCAACTGCTGCCTTTAATAGTATGGTATCATGGATTTTTGAGGTCATACAATGTTATTTGGGAAAATTTTTATTTTTGTTGTATTAAAATATCACATATAACATTTAGTAAGTAAACATTGATATTCTGTTGGATTTTTTTATCTATATGCTATAATATAAAGTAATCAGGGAGGTATATTTTATGAATGCCATCAAAATTCTTTTCATTAAAAAAATCGAAAATAACCTCTTAAAAGCCTTGTACGATATAAAAAAATCAGACTATAAAATTTTTAAGAGGCATAACAAAACTTTTAGCTATTACCAAAATTCCGAATTTTATATTGAATATTTTGAGTATTATATTATTATAACTTACAATACTTGCAAAACCGTTTCCTCATAATCTTTCAGCTTGCATACTGCTCCATACAGTTCTCCCGGTACTTCCCTGATATCCATATTGTTCAATCCCCATGTACCGTCCGGTTTCTTCCATGTTAATCTTCCCATCTTAACGCTCCTTTCCTGTATTTGCATAATCGTTTTTTTATTTAATCCGCAATCCCCATATGCGTGAGTGTTCTGGATATAAACATGACTTCCTCTGTACTAAAATCTGCCTCACTTAATGCTTTAATAACCCTATCGGAAGAAATGCAAAACTCTTCTGTTACGTCTTTTATGGCAATTACTTCACCATTTCCGGCTACATAATTACGAACCTCGTTTTCGTCTTTTGCCGGTACAGCACACTTAAATACAGCCTTTCCATCGTCCATGTAGACCATAAATTTTCTTAGTGTTTCTTTCATGTTTTACCTTCTTTCCTTTTTCTTATTTCTGCCCTTTCCTCATATCCGCCGCCTGATACGCAAGCCTGTCTTTCTCCGGCACCGTGCAGTTATGATCCCTGCCGAGTTCGACCGCGCTGAACAGATCCTGTATCTCCTCTTCGCTATCCGGCACCTCCACACGGATAAACCGTTCCGGCGCCAGTCCTTTCCTTGCCCTGGATACACATTCATAGATGGTCTTTACCCGGATACCCAGCATGTCCGCCAGTTCCTGCGCCGTGTCTGCCACCGCGCACAGACGTTTATACGGGTCTTTTGTGTCAACAGCCGCCCACAATACCAAACCTGCTCCTTTCCGCCCCGTGCTGTGCCACGGGGCTGTTTTGTTGTGATATACTGTGATATA
>JAMPBI010000161.1:1395-5835 GCA_023666775.1 Alistipes sp.
CGTCCCTCTGCGCGATCCTCTGCTTTGTCTTTGCGTCAAATTGGAGGCGTTTATTCCTCGTCTTCTGCTTCATCTTCGTTTTCCCCGCATTCTTCCCCATAGTCTTCCATGTCCATCTGTCCCGGCACGTCCTCCTTTTCCGCCTGTTTTACCAGTATGTCCAGGTACTCCGCAAGCTCCTTATTGATCATGCGCGCCTGCTTCCACCGCTCTTCGCTGATCACTTCCATGAGCCCTTTCGCACAGACTTCCGCACGGACCGCGTAAGGATCCTTTTCCACGACCGTTCCCTCCACCTTTTCCGCCGGGGTTTCCCCCTGCTCCGGAAGGGGCTGTTCTGCCTTTGGTTTTTCTTCTTCTAAAATGCCGTTCCCACGAGTAGGATACTGGGTTTCTTCCACTTTTTCCGGTTCCTTTTCTGCCTCTTTTTTCTCTCCTGCTGCCGGTTTTTCTTTTCTGCCCAACGTATTTTCGCCGTTTGCAGGCTCTTTTTTAGCGGTGTCCGAAGTCCGTTCCAATGAGTAGCTTACAGGCTTTTCCGGGATTTTGACCGTTTTATTTTCCCGCGGGAAATCTTCCGAGTAGATCATCTCCCAGTTTTCCTCCGGCGTGATGTCGTTTTTATATGTGAGCAGCAGGTAATCCGCCACCTCGTCCCATGTGTATTCCTCCGGTTCCCCGTTCTTTCTTATGTTCACCACACGGATTGCCTTGTCATATCCGGTTATGGTGAGCATCAGCTTCCCCACTGCCGGAATGCGGGTAAAAATGGTATTCACCCCCGACGGCGCCAGCACGGAGCACAGCTTCTTTGGCAGGCTGTCCCCGAGGGTCACGGCGCGGTGCATTGCCACATATTTTTCCGGGTTTTCCTTCAGGTAGTTAAAGAGGAAGCATTTCATGGTCGTATCAAGGACTTCCGGGGCGGGCTCCGCCTCTTCCATCGCCTGTTCGATCTCCGTGATCTCCTGCTCTTCCCTTACCTCTTTCTTGATCTCCCGGATCTGCTCCCGGGTGTGCTGCGGCGTCAGCTCCGCCATCACGTTGTCCGGCAGGGTCAGCATTTCACTCAGCTTTGCCACGCCAAATTCCGCGTAGCGTTCCCGGATCCTGTCGGAATACCCTCCTTCCGAGTATTTATCGTTGATGTAGATGAAACGGCTTGTCACGTCCTTGGTCAGTCCCAGCTCCTCTTTCGCAAAGTCCGCCACGCTCTTATAGCCCTTCCGGTAGATCAGTTCCGTGTCCCGTGCCACTTTGAGCAGGTACCCGGTGCGGATAAAACCGGTCTGTATGTTCCGGATCTCCGTTACCAGGCTTGTTTTCAGTTCTTCAAATGTGCTTATCGGTGCCGGCTCCTTCGGTTCACACCGGTCTTTTATGTTCTGTTCCATGTTTCTCCTCCTATCCTGCCGCCATGGCTGCCGCGTCTGTCTGCGCCGGCGCAACGGCATTGTTTTCTTTTTTCAGGCGCTTCCCTATCTCTTCCGACCACTTATCCAGGAGCCTGCTTACCGTATCCCAGTCCGGTTTCCTGTCATATGCCGCATATGCCTGTATGATCTCCCCGTTCCATTCTGCTTCCAGCGTATAGTACGGCATATCCTCCATGTTTTTACGGCGCAGGAATAAGATATAGCTTTCATGCCGTTCCATGGCTTCCATATACCGGTCTGACGCGCCGACACAGTGATGTTGGAGCCTGCCTTCCCGGGTGATGTCCGACGCGCGTTTTGGCGCCATGACCACATATTCTTCATCGCCATAGCCAAAATGCTCCTGATTTACCTTATATTCCTTATGTATCCGGATAAATTTCCTGTCTACTTCCCCGTCGCGTTTTTCATTCTCCTGTCTGTTCTTCTCTTCCAGATAACAGTTATGGAATTCCATCATTCTCCCGTTGTGGCAGACGATCTCGTCGGTGATGTCCATTCCCCGTTCTGCCGCCATATCCAGATAGTCCCTGTAATACCGCTTTACCGTGTGGAATGACATTTTGTTTATTTCTCCCTGCCGTCTCAGGTAGTTGATCATTCTCGGAATGTTCATCTGCGTTCTTGCATATTCCAGTTCAAAGACATCGATATGCTCCCTTTCAATATAGCTCAGCTGCTCATCGGAAAACCGGTTCCCGGAAGACTGCTCATACTGCAATGCTTTCAGCATCTTCCAGCCCCCGGACAGCCTTTTCAGACGTTCCATTCTCTGTTTGTCGATCTTCAGGGCGTCTTTCAGGCTTACGGCGTCCCGGTCAATGACTCCGCTGCGCATTTTCCCTCCCATGATCTCTTCCGCGATCTTATGAAATCCGCTTTTTTCCAGATACTCCATCATCGGATAGCTTCCCAGCGTCGCAAGGATATACGCCGGTTCCGTGCGCTCCCCTTTATCTTTCGCAAAGTACTTTGCCACATTACAGTATGCTATCCCGGATCCCTTCAGCTCACGTTTCAGATTTGCGGTATACATGACCGCATGACCGAAATTCCGCTCCCCGTAATATCCGCCGTAAGGTGATTTCCTGCATATATGGCACCACCGTATGACCCCCGTATATCCCCATTCGCCATACTCAAAAAATTCCCTCGTGATAAAGTTATGATCCAGCCGTACCCGGATATCTTCACACTTTGTAAGTTCATAATTATCCCAGCCATTCTCAAAACGCCTTGTCACCTTGCAGGTAAAACCACGCAGTATATAACCGGTCCGGTCGGTAAGCCTCTGTAGTATGCCGACCCATTCCCCGTCCTGTACCGTCTGCTGCCTGTTCCATGATTTGAACGTTACTTCCGTTTTGCATACGGGACATTTCGTCTTTTTATTATGCTCAGGCTTTACCGGGGCATAGGTCCACTTCCCGCAGTGGGTACACAGGCATTCCGCTATCCTGTACGGTCTTTCCCTCTTGTAGAAGAGGTACTCGTGTTTTTTAAATCCCTTATTCACGATCCATCTGTCAAAGTCTTTTGGCAGCTCCGGCACCTCATTCATCACTTCATCGATCTGTTCCTGCTCATTCCTGTGTTTCCTTATCAGGTTCTCCTTCCGTATGTCGGACTGGAAATCCAGCACGGCCGCCATGATCTCCCGGTTGCTGCCTGTTTTAAAATACTCGTTGACAAGCCTCCTGTCCCTGTCCGTCTGCATGTTCATTCCCGAATAGAAGCTGCGGCAGCATTCTCCCCTGTCCATATGCAGGTTGTCGATCTTGGCAGTCCTCCATTTCTTTTCATGCACATCATAAGTGGCAAACTCTTTTTCCTTCCGGGACAGGTAAACAATATACTGGGGCATGTTCTCACCGGAAACGACGCTTTCCCTTGTATATAATCCCACTTTTAATATTTCTTCTTCTACCGCTGCGGCAAGATACCGTTGGACCTTATATATGCGGTATGTTTTGCCGCCATACCGCCTTTTTTCTTCCGGTTCTTCATTCCGGGCTGCCTTTTTCATTCCGGCGGAAAGCAGCGGCACCTTTAATTTAAGCAGCTTCTTTTTCTCCATTCCTCACGCCTCTTTTCCCATGTAATACTGCCGGATTATCTTTTTTGCGCGTCCCATTCCCGGTATCCCCATCTTTACCGTACCGCTCACCCCTGCCGCCTTCAGGATCTCTTTATCCACTGCGTAGCAGTTTTTAAAGGACCACTTCAGGATCTCTGCTATACAGCCCTTCAGGCTCTTGTCCTTTTTCCTTACCGCCCTTGCCATATCCTCGGTTTCGCCGCATACGGAAAGGATATACTGGTACCAGTCTTCCACGATCTCCTGCACGGTAAATTCCCTCTTTTCAACTTCCAGCTTGCCGACTGCTGCCATCAGCGGATTTACCAGTTCGTTCCCCGGACCGTCAAAATAATCTTCCGCGTCCTCCCGGTCTATTCCGTTTTCCAGCGCCAGCAGTATCAGAGAATCCTTATCCCCCTCCGCTTTCATTCCCTCTGCCGCCATGTTCAGTTCCTCTGCACTGTCAAAATTTCCGAATCTTTCAAACATTCCAACCTCTCCTTTTCTCTCTGTTTTACTTCCCGGTTCATCCACTCCAGGTACGGGTGCTTTCCCGTCTTAAAGCAGAAGTCGTGTCCAATGAGTAACTTACCCATTGCCTCCCACTTTTCCCTGTCCTGTACCGGGGTTCCTTTTCCTGTTTTCCAGCCATTCTGTTCCCACTTCCCGATCCAGCCGGTTTCCACTGCGGTCCCGACCTGCCCCGCCTCCGTATAGAGGGCAAGGCTGCACTTTTCGTTGAGCCGGCGCAACGCTTCCGTTACCAGCACGATCTCGGCGGAATTGGCGGTCTCGTTTTCCAGCTCCACAAATCCCGTCCTTGTCACCGCGCCCTTTTCCGTGACAAACTCCAGTATGTAGCAGCCTGTCCCGTTCTGCCGTTTCGGGCTTTTCTGCGTCTTGCATATGTATATGTTCACCTGT
>JAMPBI010000162.1 GCA_023666775.1 Alistipes sp.
GGGTCATGTTTTCTTCTCTTGCCACAGCCAGAAAATAACGCAGCGTTCTTATTTCCATAGGTATACCTCCCTGTTGTGATATTCCAAAAAAGAATAACTTGATATGAATTATAACTATTAGCGCAAAATAAGTCAATGGGATATAATGGTCTTATAAAAAACAGCAGGGAGGTATTGGATCATGGAATTGAAACTTACGAACAAATGGGATAAAACATTTGCAAAGAGCGACAAGGTCAATCATCGAAAGGTGACTTTTCATAACCGCTACGGTATCACGCTGGCTGCCGATCTGTATGAGCCGAAGGGAGCGTCGGTATCTGCGGCTGGAGCAGTTTTTTAAGGAAAATTTGAAATAGCCGGAGGATTTCATGAGAAGAATTGTATGCGGTGTTTTTGCCTGTTTTCTCACATTTGCAATAGCCGCCTGCGGACAGAAAGCACCGGAACCGACGACGGAGACGGATCCGGCGTTTGCGGATATCGTGGAAACGGTAGGGACGGAAAGCGCGGAAGTTTCGGAAATGCCGGATACGGGCGTAAAGGAAGGGAGCGGCGCGGTAATGGAAAAGGGCATATTTGATTTTGAAACGAAGACCGTAATGCTCAACAGCGGATATGAAATGCCGATTTACGGTATCGGCACTTACAGTCTTTTGGACGACGTGTGCGTAAGTTCGGTTTCGGCGGCGCTGGAAAGAGGCGTGCGGCTGATCGACACCGCGTATATGTATCATAACGAGGAAGCCGTGGGTGAAGCGGTCAGAAATTCCGGCATTCCGCGGGAGGAAATTTTTGTTACGACGAAACTTTATCCGAATCAGTTCGCGGATCCGGAGGCTGCCATTGAGCAGGCATTGGAAAAGCTGGATATCGGGTATATCGACCTTATGCTTTTACATCACCCGGGCGAGGGCGACGTGGAGGCGTACCACGCGATGGAAAAGGCGGTATCCGAAGGGAAGATCCGCTCGCTTGGTTTGTCAAACTGGTATGTGGAGGAGCTGGAGGAGTTTTTGCCGCAGGTTGATATTATGCCCGCATTGGTGCAAAATGAAATCCACCCGTATTATCAGGAGAATGATGTGATCCCGTATATCCAGAGTCTCGGTATTGTGGTGCAGGGCTGGTATCCTCTTGGCGGAAGGGGATATACGGCGGAACTTCTTTCAAACGACGTGATCGGTCAGATCGCCGAGGCGCACGGAAAATCGGCGGCGCAGGTAATCCTGCGCTGGAATTTGCAAAAGGGCGTGGTTGTGATACCGGGTTCGAGCAATCCGGCTCATATTCAGGAAAATACGGAATTGTTTGATTTTGAGCTGAGTGAGGACGAAATGGAACGTATAAACGCGCTTGACAGGAATGAGAAGCATGATTGGTATTGAGCAAAGGATATTTAAAAAAGTTTCGATTAATTCGTCGAAACAACTTGTTATCTTTCTTGTATCGTGGTAATATGGGTATAAGTTAAAAAAGGAGATACGAGACATGCCTACAATCACACCGATATCAGAGTTGAGAAATTACGGCGGAGTTCTGGAGAAAGTTGCTCCCGGCTCTCCGGTTTATCTTACAAGGAACGGACACGGCGCATATAGCATTCGGGATATGGAAGACGAGGAAAATTTCCAGAAGGCGGAGGCTATGATCCGGCTTTTTTGTGAATTAAACGCTGGTATTCGTTCGGCAGAGAAAGAAGGGTGGATTTCAGAAGAGGATTTCCGGGATCATTTAAAAAACCATAGGAATGAGAGAACATGAAATATAAGTTACGCTATTCACCGGCTGCGCAAAAAGATATGGATGATGTGTGGGACGATGTAGTGGAAGTATCTGCCAGTTATGACATAGCTGACAGATATGTGGTGGAATTTGCGGATAAGATTGCGGCGAAAAAGGATTTTCCGGAATCAGGGATACCGCTTTATTACCGTGGACTGTTCACCGGGTTTTATTCGGTCAACTTTAAAGAATACAAGGCGTTTTATAGAATAAACGATGGTTATATTGAAGTGATCCGCGTGCTGCCCGCCAAGATGGAATATATGAAAATTCTTTTTGGTGAGAGCGAATAATAAAAACAGCCGTCATTATCGCGAATGACGGCTGTAAAATAGTATTTGATTATCTTTAAATTATCTTTTAGTTTCCCTTTTATAAATGTAATTAGAGAATTTTTATTATTTTAAAATTTAAATTGACAACTACAACAATAAAAAATATAATATAATTATATCATTTTACGAAAAATGATATAATTAAAACGCAAATGGAGATATTAAATGAGACAGTTTGATTATTGCGAGAAATGGAAGAAATTGCTTACTCCGGAAATAGTAACTTACTTATCCCAGATACATGAATTTAAAGGAGAACAGACTTTATTTATTGAGGCAAAGGCTGATACATTGACACAATTGGTTGAAATTGCTAAGATTCAGAGTACGGAGGCTTCCAATAAAATTGAAGGAATATATACATCAGATGAAAGATTGCGCGCTTTGGTAAAAGATACAACAAGACCTAAAACGCGCAGCGAGCGTGAAATCGCGGGGTATAGAGATGTATTAAATACAATTCATGAAAACCATGATTATATTCCGCCGAAACCATCTATCATATTGCAATTGCATAGAGATTTATATAAATTTGAGGGAGTTGATATTGGCGGAAAATATAAGATGGCGGATAATGTGATTGAGGAAGAGGATACTGCCGGTAATAAGGTGGTTCGGTTTAAACCACTGTCGGCATGGGAAACTCCCGAGGCGATGAAAGAACTTTGTGAGGCATTTGATCAGGCGGTGACTACGGAGCGGATAGAACCGTTGATTTTAATTCCGATGTTTGTGCTTGATTTTCTATGTATTCATCCGTTTCATGACGGAAACGGAAGAATGAGCCGGCTGCTTACACTGTTGTTATTATATAGGGCAGGATATATTGTTGGCAAGTATATCAGTATTGAGAAATTGATTGAAAATACAAAGGACCTTTATTATGAATGTTTGCAGGAAAGCTCAATAAACTGGTATGAGAATGCAAATGATTATGAACCCTTTGTGCAATATATGCTTGGTATTGTTGTAGCGGCATATAGGGACTTCTCGTCCAGAGTAAAGCTGATTACGACTGCGGGAATGTCAAAACCGGACCGTATAAGGGAGATAATAAAAAATACACTTGGTACAATTACCAAAAAAGAAATACTTGAAAAGTGTCCGGATATTAGTCAGATAACGGTACAGAGAACGCTTGTTGATTTAGTGAAATCCGGTGAAATTATCAAAATAAGCGGCGGCAGGTATACGAAATACACATGGAATAATAATTGATTGGAGATAAAACGAATGGTTACAGGTGAATTGAAAAATAGAATTGATGGGTTATGGGATATTTTTGCGGCAGGCGGACTTGTGAATCCGCTTGAGGTAATTGAACAGATTACTTATTTAATGTTTATCCATGATCTTGATGATTCGGATAATAGAAGATCAAAAGAGTGCGCAATGTTGGGACTCCCGTTTGAAAGTATATTTGCGGAGGAAGTTAAGATTGGGGAGAGAACAATTGACGGAACTCAGCTTAAATGGTCCGTATTTCATGATTTTCCTGCGGACAGAATGTATTCGGTAATGCAGGAATGGATATTTCCGTTTATTAAGACATTGCACAGTGACAGGAACAGCGCTTATTCAAAATATATGGACGATGCGATTTTTAAACTTCCGACGCCGCTTCTGTTATCAAAGGTTGTTGATACGCTAGACGAGATTTACGGACTTATGAATGAAATTCAGACGGTAGATGTAAGAGGGGACGTATATGAATATCTTCTTTCAAAAATAGCCCAGTCGGGACGTAACGGACAGTTTAGAACACCAAGACACATTATTCGTATGATGGTGGAAATGATGGATCCGTCTGCGGAAGAAATTATTTGCGACCCTGCTTGTGGTACCTCCGGGTTTTTAGTGGCGTCCGGAGAATATCTGAAAGAAAAGAAAAAAGAAGAAATTTTTTATGATAGGCAGAAGAAAGACCATTATATGAACCATATGTTTCATGGGTATGATATGGACCGTACAATGCTTCGTATCGGAGCCATGAATATGATGACACATGGAATTGATAATCCGTTTATTGAGTATAGAGACAGTTTGTCGGATCAGAATCCGGATAAGGACAAATATACGCTTGTTTTGGCAAATCCGCCTTTCAAGGGCAGTCTTGACGCGGAGTCTGTATCAGGCGATTTATTAAAGGTTTGCAAGACCAAGAAAACGGAATTGTTGTTTCTGACATTATTTTTGCGGATTCTTAAAATCGGTGGGCGATGTGCATGTATAGTTCCGGATGGGGTATTGTTTGGTTCCTCTACCGCGCATAAATCAATTCGCAAGGAGATTGTTGAAAATCAGCGGTTGGAGTCGGTTATTTCGATGCCTTCCGGTGTATTTAAGCCCTATGCGGGAGTGTCAACCGCTATTCTTATATTTACAAAAACGGAGCATGGCGGAACGGATAATGTGTGGTTCTATGATATGAAAGCAGATGGGTTCAGTTTGGACGATAAGCGTTCACCGGTTTCTGAAAATGATATTCCGGACATTATTGAGCGATTTAAACATTTGGATAGGGAAAACGATAGAAAACGCACGGAACAGTCATTTATGGTTTCAAAAAAAGAAATCGTAGATAATGATTATGACCTCAGTATTAACAAGTACAAAGAAGTTGAGTATGTTGCGGTTAAATATCCGCCAACATCTGAAATCATGGCGGATATTCGGAAGATTGAGGCGGAGATACAGAAAGAACTGGACGAACTGGAGAAATTGCTGAAAGACGAGGAGGGTTAAGATGGCAAAAGTAAGTAAACGGGGTGGCTTTTCAGATCGAAATGCTATAAAACCCGAAAACACAGAAATTCAACTAAAGGATTTTGACAGGCGTACCAGAGTTCAATTGCAGAATATGGTGAGTAAACTGTACATATATGTTTATGATAATAAGGTAGATTATAGATGGACTTATATTCAAGACTTTTTAGAATTTGTTCTTGACACAATATATTCCGAACCGATAGACAGCAGAAGAACATATGATGACGATGCGGTATTTAAGATGATAAACGGTACAATCTTAAAAGATGATTATGATGACGTTTTGACATTGATTGAGGCTGTTATACAATATTGGGATAAATACTTAAAAAGGACAAAGAGATATGAATACTATGATGATTACCATAAAAAATATACCAAAAAATCGATATATGAGGTAGTGAATACATATTTTGAAAGAGAATATATCGGCTATCGGTTTGTTGATGAAATTATTGTTCCAATAAGTGATATGTATGAGATAAATGCGCTTAAGGAGGCGTTGGATAATAAATATCAGCCGGTGCATGAACATATTTCAAAAGCAAATAAACTGTTGGCAGATCGTGAGAAACCGGATTATGAGAATTCTATTAAGGAGAGCATTAGTGCAGTAGAGGCAATCTGCGAGATCATTACAGGAATAAAAGGAAAGGAAGCAACTTTAGGGAAAATGCTCAAAAAAATGGAAGAAAGTGGTATAGAGATACATTCGGGGCTTAAGGCGGCTTTTAATATTTTGTATGGGTACACTTCGGACGCTAACGGTATCCGACATGCAGGTGATATTGGCGGACCATCATCAAGTTTTGAAGAAGCCAAGTTTATGTTGGTGTCATGTAGTGCGTTTATTAATTACTTGATTGCGTTGTGCGCGGATTAAAAGGAAAGGAAAATCCGAGTGACAAATTCGGGTTTGTGGGGAAA
>JAMPBI010000163.1 GCA_023666775.1 Alistipes sp.
GACGACTGTTATCTGTCGAGATTTGGGTATGACAGAAAGCAGGTTCTTGCCGATAATCGCGTAACTTTCTGTTCGGTTTCCGATTTAAGCCGGAAGCATGTGGAAGGAAATCTTGGAAATATATTGCGGATTCTTATGTGTACGCGGTGGAACATGCGGAGGATTTTGACGGCGTGCCGGTGGATTTTGAGGTAGCACCCAGCGGAACCGTCCGCGGGACATATCCGTTAGGAAATGTTACGGTTGAGGACGTATTTAATTCCTTTTCGCTCGGTATCGGAACGGACGGTATACCGGGATATCCGTTGGTCAGCGTTTATCTGACGGGAAGGGAATTGAAAACGGCGGCGGAGATCGACGCTTCCGTTTCCGATATTATGACGACGGCGAGACTGTATACCAGCGGAATGTATTTTTCTTTTAACCCGAACAGGCTGATTTTGAATAGGGTGACGGACTGCTATCTTGTGGGAAAAGACGGCGGACGGATTGAAATAGACGATAACAGGCTGTACCGCGTTGTTTCGGATCTGTACAGCGGTCAAATGCTCAGCGCGGCGACAGACGTCTCCTATGGTCTTTTGTCCATTGTCCCTAAGGACGCTGACGGTGTGCCTTATGAAAATATTGAGGACGCGATTATGGAAAGCGGCGGTATGGAAATGAAGGCATGGAGCGCTATCGCGTCGTATATGGCGTCTTTTCCCGATACGGACGGGGACGGGATCGGAGACGTGCCTTTGGAGTATGGGGAATTTCAAGGAAGAAAGGTTGTTGAAAACAGCAGGAATATCATTGATCTGATAAAAAATCCCAACCGCTACGCTTTTATGATCGTGGGTATTGTGCTGGTTATCGTACTTGTCATTGTGATATTGATGATATGGATCGTAAGGCTCCTTCGGAGAACGATTTTAAAACAGGGACGTTTAAAGTAATGTGGGAAAGAGAGAAGGAGGCGGACCGGTATGTTAAAGAAATATATAACGGATAATGGCAGGATACGGGAGATTAACGAGTATACTCCGGGTAACTGGATCGTATTGATAAAACCGGACGGCGAGGAGCTGGAAGAGGTCGCGCGTCATTATGATATTGACATTTCCGATGTCCGTGCGGCTCTGGACGATGAGGAAAGTTCCCGTATTGATGTAAATGATGATTATACGATGATCGTCTTCGATATTCCTTCTGTGGAAATTCGTCACAAGCAGACGGTTTATACGACGATCCCTCTTGGTATCATTTGGACGGAAAATACGATTATTACGGTATGTTCGGCAGAAACGCCGATCTTAAAGCAGTTTACCGATAATATGGTAAAAGGATTTACAACAAAAAAGCAGGTGCGCTTCTGTTATCAGCTTTTGTACAGAAGCTGCATGTTTTATCAGTCCTATCTGCGTGTTATAGACAGACAGCGTATAAAGATGGAAGAGCAGATCAGCAAACATATGGAGGATATTGATATTATTAATCTCCATGAACTGGAATCCACTCTGGTTTATTTTGATACGTCTCTTCGCGCCAACCGGATCGTATTAGATAAATTTTCCAGATACAGTAAGATTAAAAGATATCCCGAGGATCAGGAGCTTCTTGAGGACGTTATTATCGAGAACCAGCAGGCAATCGAAATGACGCAGATTTACCGCGATATTGTCCGTGGTACGAGGGAACTGATGTCTTCGGTACTGGATAACCGCATGAATACGGTAATGAAATATCTCGCGTCGATTACGCTTGTTATGGCTGTGCCTACGGTTATTTCGGGACTTTATGGAATGAACGTGGACAGCTCATGGATGCCGTTTGCCCATACTGCCTACGGCTTTGAGATCATATGCGGTATTGCGTTTCTGATCTGTGTGATACTGCTGTTTATACTTCATAAGCGGAAAATGTTATAGATTTTTGCATAGGGTGCTATGATGAGAAAATATCCCGAATTTATTTCTGTAACGAAAATGTAATGAAAAATATTGATTTTTGCATTATATATACATATAATATAATAGAAAGGGGTGTTTATAATGGCGCAGGCAGTAAATGTAAATTTTCGTATGGACGCAGATTTAAAGAAGAGTATGGAGCAGGCGTGTTCGGAGTTAGGAATGTCTATGACAACAGCGTTTACTATTTTTGCAAAGAAAGTAAGCCGTGAAAAGCGGATTCCATTTGATGTGTGTGTAGACCCATTCTATTCAGAAAGTAATATGCGTTATCTGGAAAAGATTGCGCACGATGTTGCCAACGGACAGGCGCATTTTGCTGAACACCGGTTAATGGAGGAAGAATAATGCGGCTTCTATGGGAAGACAGGGCATGGGAAGATTATCTATATTGGCAAATGCAGGATAGAAAAATACTTAAACGTATTAATATGTTGATCAATGAAATAAAACGAACGCCCTTTGAAGGGATTGGAAAACCGGAACCATTAAAGGGAAATCTAAGCGGATATTGGAGCAGACGTATTGATGATTTCAATCGGATTGTTTATTTTGAACAAAATGGTATTGTATATGTTATTTCATGTCGGGGACATTATGATAGTTAATGGTCAGAAAATAGTAAATTGATAGAACTAAAAAGGGAGTGCCACAAAATCAAAAACATATTGATTTTGTGGCACTCCCTTTTTTACTTGTTTGTTTATTCTCCCCATCTCCTGCATTCTTCATCAACTTCTTCAAATTCCCTTATAATGGATTCGTCCGGTGCTTTCGTAAGCAGGCTGACAACCACGATAAAAATGCTCGCGACGATAAACGCAGGAAGCAGTTCATAGATATTCCATGCGCCGCCCAGTGGCTTTACAAGATATTTCCATATAAATACCATGGCGCCGCCGGAAATCATACCACAGATCGCGCCTTGTTTCGTTGTGCGTTTCCAGAAGAGCGAGAACAGCATGATCGGGCCGAATACGGCGCCGAAACCTGCCCATGCAAAGGAAACGATAGTGAATACGGAACTGTCCGGGTCACGGGCTAAAACAACGCCGATAACCGAGATAAGCAGGACGGTAAATCTCGCGGATAGCAGAGAATCCTTGTCTGACATTCGGATCCCGAAGGTATCACGCAGAAGGTTCTGGGATATGCTTGAGGAAGCTGCCAGAAGCTGGGAATCCGCCGTTGACATGGTACAGGCAAGGATACCCGATAAAATAATACCCGCGAAAAGAATGCCTAATATATTCGTCTCACTGAGCAGAGAGGCGATTTTAATCAAAAGTTTTTCAGCGTCGCCCGACGTGGTAAAGGTATCGATAATACCGGCTTTGCTCATCGCGTTTCCGATAACGCCGATAAATACTGCGACTCCCATGGAAATAACAACCCAGATCGTGGCAATTCTTCTGGAAAGTTTTAATTTGCGGTCGTCTTCAATCGCCATAAAGCGGAGAAGGACGTGAGGCATACCGAAATATCCCAGTCCCCACGCAAGCATGGAAAAGATCGTAATGATCCCGTAAGGTGAGGAGGAATTGGTATCCGGGTTATGGATATTCTCAAGGGATAAATATCCTGCAAGGGATTTACCGTTCTCAATGACGGCGTCGATACCCCCTGCCTGTTCGATACCGAACAATACGACGATAACCAGCGCCAGAGACATAACGATACTCTGGATCAGATCCGTTGTGCTGGCGGCGTGGAAACCGCCGAGGGCGGTGTAGGCGACAATGATAACGGCACTCACAACCATTGCGGGCATATATGGTACGTCAAACAAGGTTGAAAATAATTTACCGCAGGCGGCAAAACCGGACGCCGTGTACGGAATAAAGAAAATAACAATAAATATGGCGGAAACGGAAAGGAGAACCTTGCTCTTATCGTGGTAACGGTTGGCAAAGAAATCCGGAATGGTGATGGCGTTTCCTGCTTTTACGGAATATTTTCTAAGTCTTTTGGCAACGATCAGCCAGTTGAAATATGTACCGATGGCAAGTCCGATGGCGGTCCATGCGGCGTCCGCAAGACCGGTCAGGTACGCTACGCCCGGAAGTCCCATTAAGAGCCAGCTGCTCATATCGGAGGCTTCGGCGCTCATGGCTGTGACCAGCGGTCCCAGCTTTCTTCCGCCGAGGTAATAATCGTTTGCGTTTGTGTTCTGTTTGGCAAAATAAAATCCGATTGCGACCATCATAATCAAATATAAAATAATGATGACAAGGATTCCGATAGTTGATGATGTCATAATAAGTCCTTTCTGTTGTAAAATCTTTTTAAATACGTTAGCATAATATGCTTTTCCCGTCAACTTGAAATTTTTATTTAATAAGAATATTTAGCGTATATGGCGGTTCATAAAATTCATGATGATCTTACGGGTTTCCTCATACGCGAGGGAGGTTTCAAAAGGGCGTTCCGGGTGCCACTGCAATCCTAAAATTTTCAGTTCCTCGGACTTGTAAGCTTCCACAACGTTGTTTTCCGTATCAATGGCGACCGGCGTGAGGCAGGGAGCCAGATCATCGAAAAATACGCAGTCCTGATGGAAGTTGTTTACGAAAATAGTCCGGTTTTCTTCCACCATAAATACTTCGTGGTCCGTCCCTCTGGGGTGCGGAACTTTCAGCTCAGGGTGATAGTGCAGCCTGCCGCCCAAAAGCACGTTAATATACTGCATGCCGCGGCAGGTGGCGATAATGGGAATACCGTGGCTGATACAGTAACGGATCAGTTTTTCCTCCGTGGCGTCCCGGTGCGGCTGTAGTTCTTCGTCGTGTGGACGGTCGTAGAGGGCGGGATTTAAAGCGCCGCCGCCCACGACAATCAGTAGATCGATAGGATCGTCAAACAGTTTTTCAAAGTTTTTGGTATGGTTGGAGACTGTTTTCGGAATAAATCCCATCAATTCATAAAAACGAATATACGCGGATTCCAGTATATCCGTAAAATCGCCGTACTGGTTAGTGCCTTCCCGCTGTGTGATCAAAGCGTGCAGGTTGGAAAACTGGATACCTTCCGAAATTTTGCCGTTGTTGCAGTCCAGTTCAATGTAGGACATTCTGGAAACCTCGGAATAAATTTTTTCACCGCAGCCGATCGCGGCGGGAATTTCGAACTCGGCGCAGCGGATCGCCATATGGGAAGCCGCGCCGCCGTATTTGGTAATGAAGCCCTTGATACCTTTGGCAAAGATCCATTCAAAGCCGGGATCCGCCTTGGTGACGGCGACGATCTTGCCGCCGATATCGGCAAGGGGTTCTTCTTCCAGATTGACGATCTCGCCTTCCACAACTTTTGAGGTTATGAAGTTCGGTCTTGCCTCGTAAACATAGATCATGTCAAGGCTTACGGGACCGGTAATGATATCGGGAAGAATAAGCGACATCTGCTGTTTATGAAGTTCTTTGCGGGAGGAAATCTTTTCGTTCCACCTGCCGGTTATTTCATCAATATCCGCGGCAAGCCGCGCTGCCAGGATATCGTCAATGGTCAGCCAGCATAAATCCTGTTTTTTTATGTCCAGAACGGTTCCCAGCCGTTTAATGAGTTCCAGAACAAGACTCAGGGAGCGCGTAAATTCAAACTTAAAATATTCCCTCTGTTCAATCGCCATTTTCAGGTATTCGCAGAAATACTGCGCGTCAAAGGGAAGGCAGGCGGTATTTAACGCCTCCTGAAGCCGCTGGTAGTTCAGATTGCTGCTGATATGCGGTATTCCCTTTTTCGTTTCTCTCGGCGTCATGGAGCGGAAATTGATATCGGCATAACGGTCGCTTAAAATATCATAAGTTCCGCTTCTTAAATGACCGTATTTTTTATCAAAGATTTTTTTGGACATTT
>JAMPBI010000164.1 GCA_023666775.1 Alistipes sp.
AAAAGAACAATATGATATGGAGCCTTACGAGCTGATGCTCACGGCGGTTTATTACGATCTGGAGCTGCATGAGGGAATCACATGGGATAAGTCTTACATCTGGAAGCGCCGGAACAGGCTGATACAAAAGTATAACGATTTTGCGGAACTTACGGGGATCTTAAAAAGCCTGATCACGGAGATGAAATATTTTCCCGTTCCCAAGTCTACCGTGAACGTGCCGTATGTGGAATATGTCAATTCGTGGAAATTTGAGCGCACTTACGGCGGAAAACGGTTTCACGAGGGCTGCGATATCATGGCGCAAAAGAATGTCCGGGGACTGTATCCGGTCGTGTCGGTCTGCGACGGAACGGTGGAAAAAATGGGCTGGCTGGAAAAGGGCGGCTATCGCGTGGGCGTTGTCGGCGATACGGGGATTTATTATTATTACGCGCATTTATCCGATTACGGGGATATCAGGGAGGGCGACCGCGTGCGTGCCGGAGAGATCTTGGGATTTATGGGAGATACGGGTTATGGCACGGTGGAGGGAACGACGGGAATGTTTGACGTACACCTGCATTTCGGCATTTATGTCCATGACCGTTACGGAAATGAGATCAGTTTAAATCCTTATTATTTTCTCCGGCGGATCGAGGAAAATGTTTTGTACTTTGAATATGGCAGGAATTAAGCCAAAACAGGCGCGTTTACTTTGACACCGCAAACATAGGTGTGGTATACTAGTTGTAGAATACGGAGTATTCATAACATACGGAAGTATAAAGAATTGGAGGAAGGGTCTATGGAGATACAGTTATGGAAGGAGATCCTAACGCCCTATGAGCTGGCGGTGGAAGAGCTGACGTTAAAGTTTAATCATATACAGAAAGAATATAAGGAGGCAGGGCTTTACTCGCCGATCGAGGCGGTGTCTGGAAGGGTGAAGAAGATTTCCAGCATTATCGAGAAGGCACAGAAGAAGAATATCCCCATTGAGGATATTGAGCATTCCTTACAGGATATCGCGGGTCTGCGGATCATCTGCCAGTTTGTCGAGGATATTTACGACGTGGTGGATATCATCGACCAGAGGAGCGACATGAAGGTGATCCTGGAGAAGGACTATCTGGCGCACCCTAAGAGCAGCGGCTACCGCAGTTACCATGTGATCGTGGAATATACGGTCGAGACGATCACGGGACACCGGACGATCCCCGTGGAGATCCAGATCCGTACCATGGCGATGAATTTCTGGGCGACGATCGAACATTCCCTGCAATATAAGTACCGTCAGGGTATGCCCGTGCATATCCGGGAGCGGCTGAACGCGGCGGCGGACGCGATCTTAAAACTGGATAAGGAAATGTCGTCCATTCACGGCGAGATCATGGACGCGCAAAATTCCTTTACGGTCAAAGCGAATATTGTGGCGGAGATCTTAAATAATCTCCAGAGTTTATATAAGGTCGCCAATAAGCGGGAGATCGTCAAGATTCAGGACGAATTTTACCGGATCTATCAGGAGGGCGATCTGAACCGGCTCATGCGTTTTAACAAGGAGCTGGATATTTTGGCGGAAGGGTACCGGGCGCAGGTGGCAAGGTAGAGAAAACGATGAATTTACCGAAAGAATACACGGACGCCATGAAGGAGCTTCTTGGCGGAGAGTTTGAAGCGTATCTCGATAGTTTTAACGATAAAAGAATATACGGACTGCGGGTCAATAATTTAAAGATTTCCACAGAGGATTTTTTGAAGATCGCTCCTTTTAAGCTGACGCCCGTTCCGTGGATCGCGAACGGTTTTTTCTACGAGGAGGAGGAAAAACCGGCGAAGCACCCGTATTATTTCGCGGGTCTTTATTATCTGCAGGAACCGAGCGCCATGACGCCGGCAAATCTTCTTCCCGTCAAAGAGGGGGATTTTGTGCTGGATCTGTGCGCGGCGCCGGGCGGAAAGTCCACGGAGCTGGCGGCGAAACTTGGGGGAACGGGACTTCTGGTTTCCAACGACGTCAGCGCGTCGAGGGCGAAGGCGCTTTTGAAAAACATGGAGCTTTTCGGCGTGGATAACGCGCTGATCACCAGCGAGGAGACGGGGACGCTTCGCGATACTTTCGGGGGATTTTTTGATAAGATCCTGATCGACGCGCCTTGTTCCGGCGAGGGAATGTTCCGCAAGGACGGTAAACTTATTAAGGCGTGGGAGAAGAACGGACCGGAATTTTACGGCGCGATCCAGAGGGAAATCGTTCTCGACGGCGCGGATTTGTTAAAGCCGGGAGGGTATATGATGTATTCCACCTGTACGTTTTCCCGATACGAAGACGAGGAGACGGTCGCTTATCTTCTCGCGAACCGCCCGGAAATGAAGGTAGTGAAGGCGTCGGACTATGAAGGTTTCAGCCACGGTTTTGACGGCATGACGGATTGTATACGGATCTTTCCCCATAAGATGAAGGGGGAAGGTCATTTTCTGACGCTTCTGCAAAAGAGCGGCAGTATCGGGGAACGGTCGGAGATATACGAAAATTCGGACGGAAAGAAGAAAACCGCGGGAGAACTGGCAGATTTTCTGGAAGATGTTTTAAAACCCGTGGACACATCAAAAATACGCATGGTGGGAGAACGGGCGTATCTTTTGCCGCAGGGTATGCCGGATTATAAGAAACTTCACATTCTGCGCGCGGGGCTTCTTCTCGGGGAAGTGAAAAAGAACCGTTTTGAGCCGAGCCAGGCGTTGGCGATGGCGCTGAAAAAGGACGAGTTTGCCCGGTGTATCGATCTGTCCCGCGACGATCCGAATGTGATCAAATATTTAAAAGGCGAGACGATAGAAATTGAGGAGTCCGCGGCAAAACAGGGGTGGAATCTGATCTGCGTGGATGGATTTTCCCTTGGCTGGGGAAAACTGACGGGAAGCACCCTGAAAAATAAGTACCACGCAGGCTGGAGATGGCAGTAATGGCGGTATTTCGTGTGGACAAGTATCTCGCGGATATGGGCGTCGGAACGCGCAGCGGGATCAAAGAGGATATCCGACGGGGCAGGGTAACGGTAAACGACGCCGTTATCCGGCGGGCGGATTGGAAAATCGATACGTCAAAAGACCGTGTGTGTTTTGACGGCGTGCCCGTTTCGTATGTGGAATATGAATATTTTATGCTGAACAAGCCCGCGGGCGTGGTGTCGGCAACGCAGGATACGCGCGACCAAACGGTTCTTGACCTGATCACGGAAAAGAACCGCAGGGATCTGTTTCCCGTGGGGCGGCTTGACAAGGACACGGAAGGGCTTCTTCTGATCACCAACGACGGGGAACTGGCGCATACGCTCCTTTTGCCGAAAAAGCATGTGGATAAGGTCTATTTCGCCAAAATAGACGGCGTCGTCACCAAAGACCATGTGGAGCGGTTCCGTGTCGGTCTTGCGGTGGACGACGATTTTTCGGCAATGCCGGCGGAACTGGTGATTTTGAGAACCGACGGGGAAAAAGGAACGTCCGAGGTGGAACTGACGATACGGGAAGGGAAGTTTCATCAGGTGAAGCGTATGTTTGAAGCCTGCGGTATGCGCGTTACTTATCTGAAAAGGCTGCGCATGGGAAATCTGGAGCTTGACCCCGGACTGGAACCGGGACAATACCGGGAACTGACCGCGGAGGAGATCCGTTTATTAAGAGGAGTGTTGTGATGAAGACGGAATTTAATACCGAATTGGCGGATTACATAAAAAACGAGGCGGACGCCGTTATTTTTGACATGGACGGAACGCTGATTGATTCCATGGGGATCTGGAGCGACATCGACAAGGCGTTTCTTTCCGGGAGAGGGCTTGTCGTTCCCGCGGATTTCGCGGCGCAGATCGAGGGAAAAAGTTTTCACGAGCTGGCGGTGCTTTTTAAGGATCTGTTCACGCTGCCGGAGAGCGCGGAGGAAATCAAGGCGTTGTGGAACGAGATGGCGTATGAACGGTATGCCCACGGAATGCAGATGAAGGAGGGCGCACGGGAATTTCTGGCGCGGCTTTGCCGAAGCGATAAGAAGATTGGAATCGCCACCAGCAATTCCCGGGGACTGACGGAGTGCTGTCTTCGCGATCTGGGAATTTTTTCCTGTTTTGATACGATCGTCACGGCGGACGAGGTGGCAAACGGGAAACCGCGCCCGGATATTTATTTGAAGGCGGCGAAAAATCTGGGCGTAGAACCGCGTAAATGCGTTGTTTTCGAGGATACCGGCGCAGGGATCGCGGCAGGCGCTGCGGCGGGCATGACGACTTGTGTTGTTTTTGACCGGTATAATGCTGATAATTTTTTATCAAACAGCGCAAATTCGGACTTTTCTATTAAAAGTTTTTGTGGTATAATAGAATGACAAAAAAATAATGACAGATAGTCATTATTTTATCAGATAGGAAGCAGTGTTGCGATTTCTCTATCTGATAACGAATATTTTAGTATAGTAACAGGATAGAGGAACTTCGGGGGTTTCTCTGTCGGGCGTAATAGAGAAAAATGCCGGCGCTTTTTGCGCGGGGCGGCGGAAAGAAGGGTGCGTTATGAAGGATATTGGGAAGAAAAGTATTTCGGTCTTGATGACTTTGGTAATGTTGGTGGGGATACTGGCGGATCTGCGGTGGGGATTTCGCGCGGTGGAAGTGTTGGCGGTTCCTTACGGACCGATTGATGTTACTGTCAAAGACTTAACGATAGATGGCAAGGATTATAATGAGGGTATGCCTGTACGGGATAATGCCACTTTTTCGTTTACAATCCAATGGCAGCATACAAATGCGGAAACATTCCCGATGTCACTGGATATACCGCTCCCGGAAGGAATCGATTTTTTTGTAAAAACAGAGCAGCAGATCACACATAACGGAGAGACAATAGGAACATATACGATCAGCGGAGGATATATCCATGCGAATTTTTCCCAAACTCTGAAAGGGAATATTTCCGGAGATTTTGATGTAGAAGGAACCCTTGACGGTAATAAAGCGCAGACCGATGAGAACGGCAGGACCAGTTTTAATATATATGACAAGAACATCGCGGTTACTGTTACGGATTCTTCGGATATCCATCAGTTATCGGTGAATAAGTATTATAACGGTCCTTATGATATGGATAAGGGTTTTACGTTCTTTGTGGAAGTTACATCATTCGGCACAAACCAGAATATCCGTCTTGATGATATTTTCGACACCAATAAGATGGAAATGGTCGATATTTCTTCGCTTAAAGTTGAATCCAGCAACGGAAATGTAATTAACGGTACGCTGGAACAGAACACGGACGGCTTCTCCTATGTATTCCCTTCCGATTATGAAATGAAAAATAACGAGAAATGCCGTCTCTCATATCAGTTAAAGTTTAAGGATTCGGCTTTTACGGCGGATTATATCGACGGAAATAATAAAGTGATCGCTTCCAGTAAAAGCGACCGTAAGGAAACTACGGCATGGTTTTCCACGGAAAAAAAGTGGATTGAAAAGACCGGTACCTATACAGGAGATAATACCATAACATGGACGATCACGCTCAATGCCGGTCTACCGCTTGATATTGGGGGGGCGAAGTTAGAAGATGTTCTGCCTTTGGGTTCCAAATTAACTTCCGATATTACAATTAGCGGAACAGACGGTTTTTCGGCAGTAATTCCTATGGATTCCGCTGCGTCGGGTTTTGATTACACATTCCCGGAGGACAAAAAGGGAGTATATACCGTGACGTATACGACGGACGCCGTGCCGAATAAAGATTATAATTCGATCACGGGAGGGTATACGAA
>JAMPBI010000165.1 GCA_023666775.1 Alistipes sp.
TTTTTCCCGTCCACCACGGCGCTCACGCCGTGACCCGCGATCTCGGTAATATCGTGTACCTTATCCAGATTTATTTCCTTACCATACGCGTTTTTCAGGCTGATACTGATCGGGTGGGAAGAACCGCTCTCCGCGTATGCGGCGTAATAAAGCAGTTCGTCGCCCGTAAAATCCTTTTCGGGATAATTCCCGCTCACCTCAAATACGCCTTTCGTCAATGTACCTGTTTTATCAAAAACAATATATTTCGTATCCGCCAGCGCTTCCAGATAGTTGGAACCTTTGACCAGAATACCGTTTGCCGACGCGCAGCCGATCCCGCCGAAGAAACTGAGGGGAATGGATATTACCAGCGCGCACGGACAGCTGATTACGAGAAAGGTCAGGGCGCGAATGATCCACACCTGCCACAGCGCGTTGTTTCCAAGTATCATGTTCACAACCGGAGGCAGAATGGCAAGCGCCAACGCCCCGTAACAGACTGCCGGCGTATAATATTTCGCGAATTTTGTAATAAAATTTTCCGAGCGTGATTTTTTCATGCTGGAATTTTCCACCAGATCCAGGATCTTGGCAACCGTGGAGTCTCCGAACTCCTTACTTGTCTTGACGGTGATCGTTCCCGTCATATTGATACAGCCGCTGATCACCTCGTCTCCCGAAAACGCTTCTCTCGGAACGCTCTCTCCCGTCAGCGCGCTGGTATTTAAAGTCGTGCTGCCCTCGACGATCACGCCGTCGATCGGCACGCGCTCGCCGGGATTAACGACGATCCGCGTTCCGACTTCCACCTCGTCGGGATCGACCTTTGTTAATCTGCCGTCAACCAGAATGTTCGCGTAATCCGGGCGGATATCCATTAACGCCGCGATACTTTTACGGCTCTTACCCACGGCACAGCTCTGGAACAGCTCGCCGATCTGATAAAACAGCATAACCGCGACGCCCTCTTTAAATTCTCCCAAAAGCACCGCGCCGACCGTCGCCACCGCCATCAGAAAATTCTCGTCGAAAACCTGTCTGTTAAGAATACCTTTCCACGCTTTCCTTAAAATGTCATATCCGATCACAAAATACGGAACAAGATAGCAGACCGCCTCCGCGTATACAGGCAGCTTTACAAGGCTGCATAAAACGGAAACTCCGATGATCAGCACCGTGGAAATGATGATCCTATATAAAACATTCTTTTGTTTCTTGTTCATATCTTACTCTCCTTACAGGAAAATTTCACAATCCTCTTCTACTTTCTTGCAGTTTGCCAGCGCTTCTTTCATAACCGCGTCCGGCTCTGCCCCTTCCTCAAATTCCACCTTTAATTTCAGCGTCATAAAACTTAACGACGCGTCCTTAACTCCCTTTGTTGCCTTTACCGCTTCTTCCATCTTTGCCGCGCAGTTTGCGCAGTCCACTTCTACCTTATAAGTCTTTTTCATCTCTTTATTCTCCTATCCAAAATATTGTTTTTACTCTTCCACATGCTCCATGCCCATACTCAGTATATTCCTCACATGGTCGTCGTCCAGAGCATAAAAAATGATCTTACCCTCTCTCCGGAACTTCACCAGCTTGGCGTCTTTTAAAATCTTCAACTGGTGGCTTACCGCCGACTGGCTGACGCTCAAAAGCTGCGCGATATCGCCTACGCATAACTCACTTTCAAACAGCGCATACAAGATCCGTATCCTCGTCGTGTCACCAAACACCTTGAAAAGTTCCGCCAGATCATATAAATATTCGTCCGCCGGCTGCTTATCCAGCACCCTTTTCACCACGTCTTCATGCGCCGCAAGAAAATCCGCAGACGCGTCATTCACCGGGTCCATCACGAAATCACCTCCTAAAGTCCATATATGTGACCTATGTTTTCTTTATCATTCCAATATATGTTCATCTGTTCATATTTAATTATATTCATATGTATGGGTAATGTCAACCATTTCTTTGAAATATTTTAAAATATTTTTGAATAATTACCCGATCACCCTCTCCAGCTCCCCCGCCGCCTGCTCATAATTCTCAAACAAAATCCCTTCCATGCCGCATTTCTTCGCGCCCTCGACATTGACCGCACGGTCGTCAATGAACACGCTCTCGGACGGCTTCAGCCCGTATTTTTCAAACAGGTGGCGGTAAATCTCCGGCTCCGGCTTGATCTTTCCGAGTTCATAAGAAACAACCCTGCCGTCCATGTCCTCCAGAAACGTATACAGCTTGGAATTGGTTTCAAACGCCTGCTGCCCGAAATTGGACAGCACATATAAATGAAAGCCTCTTGCTTTAAGGCTTCTGATCCATTCGCAGGAATAATCATACACCGCCGTCACAACGGTGATATTGTCCCATAAAAGGTCAACTTCCCTCTCGTAACCCGGTACGCGGCTTTTAAATAACTCCCGGATTTCCTTGCCGCCAAGCGGATTTCTGTCACATTCCTCCCAAAGTCCCGAAAAAATATTTTTCTGAAAGGCTTTCACAGCATCTTCGGAAAATCCCAGTTTTCTCATACCCTCAAGCGGGTGGAAATCCACCAGCACACCGCCTAAATCAAATACTATATTTCGAATCATTGCTCCTCCTATCCAGATCCGGGTGTTAAAAGCCCTGCCTATAAACTTTGCTTAGCAGATTGCAGGGCTTTTAACACCCGAATCCTATCCAATTAAAAACTGCCGCCCGAACACACTTTGCCGGTGCGGCAGTTTCCCTGCTATCTCATAATGATCTCATGCCTTCCCGGTCCGTTAGAAACCATGGTAACCGGCACCTCAATCTCCTTCTCGATCCTCTCGATATACTTACGGCAATTTTCCGGAAGATCCTCGTACTTCTTAATTCCGCGTATATCACATTTCCAGCCCGGCATTGTCTCCAGTACCGGTTTTGCCTTCTCCAGCTTATATGTCACCGGGAAATCCCTTGTAACCACGCCGTCGATCTCATAACCCACACAGATCGGGATCTCGTCAAGATAACCGAGAACGTCGATAACCGTAAGAGCCGCTTCCGTCGTACCCTGCATTCTGCAGCCGTACCGCGTCGCAACCGCGTCAAACCAGCCGACCCTTCTCGGTCTTCCCGTCGTCGCGCCAAACTCGCCCTTATCGCCTCCGCGCATACGAAGCTCGTTTGCCTCGTCGCCGAAAATTTCGCTGACAAAAGCGCCGCCGCCTACCGCCGACGAATACGCCTTCGCAACCGTGGTAACGTTTTTGATCTCCGCCGCCGGGATCCCCGCGCCGATCGCGCCGTAAGCCGCAAGGGTGGAAGAAGACGTAACCATCGGGTAAATACCGTGGTCAGGGTCTTTGAGCGCGCCAAGCTGACCTTCCAGCAAAATGTTTTTGCCGTCCCGCATTGCCTCATGCAAAAACGCGGACACGTCCGCAACGTAAGGTTTCACCATGTCGCGGTAAGAAAGCAGAAGCTCAAACGTCTCCTTCGCGTCAAGAAGAGGCTTATGATACAAATGTTCCAGCAGAATGTTCTTATACGCCACAACCCGCTCCACCTTTTCACGGAGCGTTTCCTCATCAAACAACTCGCTTACCTGAAAACCGATCTTCGCGTATTTATCCGAATAAAACGGAGCGATACCGGACTTGGTCGAGCCAAACGCCTTGCCTCCAAGCCGTTCCTCCTCGTATGTATCAAAACTTACATGGTACGGCATAAGGATCTGCGCCCTGTCGGAAACAAGGATCTTCGGCGTCGGAACGCCCTGATCCGTCAGCGACTTGATCTCGTTCAATAAATACGGGATATTCAACGCGACGCCATTACCGATAATACTCGTTGTATGTCCGTAAAATACCCCCGACGGGAGCAAATGCAGCGCAAATCTGCCGTAATCGTTAATGATCGTATGTCCCGCGTTGCTGCCGCCCTGAAACCTTACGATAATATCCGATTTCTCCGCCAGCATATCCGTGATCTTACCTTTACCCTCATCGCCCCAGTTCGCACCTACGACTGCTCTAACCATAAAATCCTCCGTTCCGCGTAAACGCATTGAAAAATGTGTGTCCGGCACTCCCGACACCGGATATATTTTACCATGGGAATTATCATAAGTAAAATCAATACTTTTTATATCTGTTATAATAAATGCTTATATCATTTCAACATCATTTCATACAAATGTTTCCCTGCGTTGGACATCGGCATCTTCTCGTTGGTCGCCACGCAGATCTGCCTTGCGGGAGGCGCCTTGTGGAAATCCAGCTCAAATATTTCCCCGCTGTCGAGAAACTCTCTGGCAAACTCCTTGACCACGCAGCCCACGCCGAAATTTTTCAACACAAACTGCACGATCATATCGCTGGTGGCAATCTCAAATTCCGGCGTGATGATCACGCCGTTTTCCCGCAGAAAGCCGTCCACATATTTTCTGGTGCTGGTATTGGGTTCCAGACAGACGATCGGCAGCTTTTCCAACTGCTTCAGATTTAACCTTCTGCCCCGCAGCTTCACAAAACGGCTGCCCGCAATAAAAACGTCCTGAATATCCCTCACCGGACTGACGCGAAGCCACTCCGCCTCCTCCACCGGCCCGCTGACAATGCCGAAATCAATCTTTCCCTCCGACAGATACCGCAGCGTTTCCGGCGTGGGCGCGTTGGTAACGGACACCTTGATCTTGGGATACAGCCCGTGAAATGTTTCCAGATGATTTAACAGATAATACCGCAGCGTCATGTCGCTTGCCCCGATCCGCACCTCCCCCTTGTCCATATCGAGAAGCTGCTTTAATTTGCTTTCACCGAGAAGCATATACTCATAACCCTGTTTCACATAGGAAAACAATACCTCGCCCTCCGACGTAAGGACAACGCCTTTTGACCTGCGCACAAACAGACTTGTGCCGAGCGCCTTTTCCAGCTGCTTCACCGCCTGGCTCACCGCCGGCTGGGAAATGCACAGCTTGTTTGCCGCGCCGGAAATGCTTCCCTCCGTACCCACATGATAAAATATTTTATAATACTCCAGATTGATATCCATAAATTTTACTTATACCTCGGCATATTTAATAATTTTTGCTTATATCTCAATGCCATTATATCCAATCTTCCGCAAATTGTAAATGTTCGATTAAAAGCAGTTTTGCCATTTAATTCTTTAAATATGCCCCGGCATGGTTATCCGAACGGTTTCTATGTAAAATGTGATTTATACGGTATTGATCATAACTATGCGGACAGGCATAACAGCGTGACCGGATTGTACTTACCGGCCGGAACAGAAAGAGAACGAACAACAAGGAAGTGAAAAAACAGATGGCAAAAAAGAACAAAAAGAAGAAATACCAGATGAGTAAAGTGCTTACAGGCGCAATCCTGCTTGTTGCGCTGATTGATTTACAGTTAAGTTACATTCTGGCATTTATGGGGAAAGAAGACGCGGAGACGCTTTCCGTCGCGATCGTGACGGAGATAGTCGCTGTAGTTCTGGGATATTTTATCAAGTCGTTTAACGAGACGAAAGAAGCGGAACGGATAAAGCTCCAGAACGCGAAACTTCAAAATGAAAGATCAGAGAGAGAGGAGACTATCACGGAAAACGGAGAGGAATTATGAAATTGCGGGGGTTTTTATGGTAGAACGCTCGTTCGCGGTAGTCGTGTCGTATTCTTCGAAAATGATCTTCCTCCCAATATATAAGTACATGGTTCAAACCAATCTAAAATTATGTTGTTTGTATCGGAAAAATGTGCTATATTCATGGCATGGGAAACCATAGAGCCAAAGGCGGCTGCCCTCCATTTCGGAGGGGCTA
>JAMPBI010000166.1 GCA_023666775.1 Alistipes sp.
CGGAACGTCTTCGAGGGGAAGATCCCGCAGGGCTTCATATCCCATTAAGATCGCGATTTCTTCAATCAGTTTGCGAAATTCTCCGGTTCCGGTGTTGATGTCGCGGAGAAGGGAAATTTTGTGCTGGATCAGCGGGTGGCTCATAATGTGTATATTGGGCTGTTCATTGTAGTTCATAAAGACCTCCTTGAGAAGATATGTATATATATATAATACAGTAAAACGCGCGCCGGCGCAACGTCGGAAAAAGATAGAAATCAGGGTAATAAAAATCGGGATTTCGTGTTACAATAGTATCAATCCATAGGAAAGGAGCAGGAGTTATGGACGATTATAATAACAGCGAAGATCTTAGCAGGATCATAAATATTCTGGACGAATTTGGCGATTCCGCCGAGAGCAGAATGAAACTGGAATTTTCCGATGAGGTGAAGGAAGGGGAAACACAGAAGCAGTATCATCTGGGAAGATGTGATATCGGCAGCCCGTGGGCGTGCGGAACAGCGTTTGACGTGCTGGAGGACGATGAGGAGGAACGTCATTTGGGGGACTGAAAGCACGGAAAAATTTGTTGTCTGATTGCGGTATGGTCATTTTCGGACTGTACCGTTTTTTATTTAATAGGCTTTTGACACTCGAACCTTGATCGGAAATTGTGTTAAAATCCTCTATTTTGGTCGGAGATGTGTTAAAATAAAAATATGCAACCTTTTGTATGCCTAAAGGGTATTATATATAAATGGTTATCGTGAATGATGGTATAGGAGAGAGGAGACATAATGGCGAGAATGAAAAAGTCCGTTTATTTATTGTTAGTATTATTTTTCATTTTCATATTGGCAGGATCGCAAAGCGAGGACAATATCGGCATGATGAATGAATTTGCAAATATAAGGATATCGCTTCCCAAAATTCCAAAGAGACATATTTATAATGATAATTCGTATGAAAAAAATCAGTTGCTGCAATTTCTGCATGACGAAATACCGTTGGAAATTTCGACGGGGGAGTTGGTTTATTTCAGTGAATTTAGTGAACACGGCGGACTATACTATTATATTGTTGATATGGACGGAGACGGACGGGCGGAGTATTCTTACTGGGAAACGGGCGGTCATACATTTATTCGGTACATGGAAGAGAAGGGCTGTTTTGAAATCTGGCTTTGTGCAAGAACAGATAGTTATCCGATAGGAAACGGTGTTATGATAGACCTTGTGGCAAATACGTCAAGTTGGTATACATATATGGTTTATGATTCAAATGCGAACCGGATAGAGGAAACGACATATATGGACGGCTGGGACGGGTGCAAAAAAATAAATGGGGAAGAAGTGACTGAGGAGGAGTGGAATAAGCGGACGGAGATTTTGTTTGAGGCGTATAATAATCGCCCGCAGCCGTTTCGTTATGAAGAGTTATATGAGTAGAAAGGATAAGTAAATGAGAGATACGAAATGTGATAAAGAATATGTTCAGGAAGTTATTAACTCGCGCATAAAAGAAATAAAAGAATATGAAGAGGAAATGGTAAAATTAAATGAAGCAATCAAAAATAATATCCAGCTTTATCCAAGAAAAAATGAAGATGTAATAATTGCAATGAAGAGCAGTCTGTTTCAATTTATTGATGAATGGATCCGCGCTAATTATTCTTATGGCGGCGAGTGTGCGGAATTGGAAGAAATGTATTTAAGGAGTATACCGATAATAAAAGAAATAGGCATAAAAGATATCGGTTATGTAAATTTTTTAGAGTTTTTTACTCTGGGAATACTTCTCGAAGTACCGAATGAAACATTGGAAGTGTTGGTTCGTATAGCCGACGAGGAAGAGCTGGACGATAAGCTGTTTGACTTTTTTGTGAGCGCCTGCCAATTAAAAAGAAAAATGGTTTCCCATACATACCAAAAGGCGACGCCATACGGCGATACGGAGGAAATCATTTCGCTTGCGCAAAAAGACGCAGTTAAGGCGACGGCAACGGCGGAAAACTATATGAATAAAAAATGGCTCCGCGAACATTCGGATTACGGCTGGACCAAGGCGCATAAGGAACTTGGATATGTGGGATTTTGGAGTTTTGAGACGGCGGCGTTGATGAAGATATTGAAACTTTCGGACGAGAATTTAAAGGGGAATGAAAACTATCCGTATGATCTGGCGCATTATAAGAATGGAAGACGGTTTACGGTTGGTGAAATTCAGGAAAATCAGGAAGCCCCGATTGAAGAGATACAGGAAGAGTATGTGTACGGGATCCCGTTAAACGAAGATCTCGAGGAACTGATCCCCGTATGTTTTCACGAATATGTCAATCAGCTCATTGAGGATTACTATGTTCTGGACGGAAGAACGTTCTGGGAAAAGTATGAACTGAACAGAGTATGGTATTTTTACGAGGACTACATTTCCAAAAATTGTGATATGGACTGGCTGGGGCACATCATTGTTTTCAAAATGACGGACAGAGGGTATATCCTGCAATTAGACTGTAATGAGGAGCTGGAGGACGAGCTGGACAATCTCGTTAATTACTGGAAAGGGCAGGACGTAAAAATCATGATCTTTGGACTTAGAAACGACCAGCAGTATTTCGCGTATCTGCCGGTGGGTGTCCATGCGGGTAATCTTTATGAAGTGCGGCTGGAGGAATATGAAGATAAGTAAACACAAGGTGTCATCTTGGATAGTCAAGGGAACTTTAATATTTTTGAAATTGGAGAGCAGGACAAATGGAAAAGATGGAACAAAGACAAATGGAAAGAGAGTTTCAAAAAGCATTAGTAATTGAATATGTGAAAGACTATTTTGAAGAAAATAATTTATCCATTAAAAAATTGCAGAAGCAAAGGTTTACATTAGTATGCAATGAATGCGCGTTTGAGCAGCCAAACAATATAAAATCAGATCAATTTATCATTGATGGAGAACCGAAACCTCAAATTACATTAATAATTAAATATGAAAAAGAAGAATTACATATCGAGGAAACGGAATATACAAAAATTTTTTTAAGTGATGATTAAAGATTGTGAAAAGATGGGAGGAGAGGTAGAGTACGACCAGCAGTATTAAGGAGGTCACAATAGAATGACAGTAAATGAACTTAAAAAAAGGTTAGATAAAATAGGCGTTTCACAAGATTTATATTCAATTATGGTTGGAGGATTGCCAAATGAAAGATTATGTATTGTGAAAGATGAAATGTGGGAAGTATACTACAGTGAACGTGGGAAAAAGGTAGGAAAGAGATTTTTTGAAACGGAGGAAGAGGCTTGCGA
The DNA here is from genome assembly GCA_023666775.1 of Alistipes sp. GTDB lineage: Bacteria > Bacillota > Clostridia > Lachnospirales > Lachnospiraceae > MGBC120314. The sequence continues at coordinate 3,285 of JAMPBI010000166.1, forward strand.
ATACTTTTATGGAAAATTGAAACGGTATTCATCGGTATGAAAAAGAAAATTATTTTAATATTAATGTTAGGGTTTTGACCATAGTTTTAAAGGAGAACATTTTAAATGAGAGATACGAAGTGTGATAAGGAGTTTGTTCAGAGAATAATAAAGACATATGGAAGAGAGATAAATGATTCTGAAAGAGATATTGCGAAATTAAATGAGGCAATTAAAAATAATATACAACTTTATCGTGGAGAGAATGAAGAGGTATTATTTTTAAAGAAGTGTAACATGTTTCGAATTAAAGCAGCAGTAATATTTTGCTGATTGAGGTCGAAATCGATTGACATAAAGTAATGTGCTGTCGTACAATTTCTTTGAGGTCGCAATTTGCGACCTCAAAGAAAAATACAGGAGATGATTGGTTTGGCTGAAAATGAAACTATGGTACCTGCTGTGGTAAATGAGACAGAAGAAAAAATAGAAAATCTGATTCATGTTGTCCGTGGTGAGCAAGTAATGTTAGATAGTGACTTGGCTATGCTTTATAATGTTGAAACAAAGCGTTTAAATGAAAGTGTTAAGAGAAACTCAAAGCGATTTCCTGAGAATTTTTGCTTTCAATTATCGGAAGAGGAGTATAATACTTTGAGGTCGCAAATTGCGACCTCAAATGTAGAGGCAGAAAATGGTTCGTCTAAAGGTGGTAGGAGATATTTGCCATATGTGTTTACTGAACAAGGAATAGCAATGCTTTCAGCAATATTACGGAGCGACGAAGCAATACAGGTAAGTTTGAATATTATGAATACTTTTGTTAAGATGAGAAGATTTCTGGCAGAAAATGCTTTAATGTTCGAACGATTAAGTAGCTTAGAACTAAAACAATTACAATATCAGAAAGAATCAAATGAAAAATTTGATAAAATCTTTGCATATATTTCAGAACACGAAGATGTGAATCAGCGTATATTTTTTGATGGGCAAATTTATGATGCATTCAGTTTATTGGTAAATCTGATTGAAAAGGCTAAAAAGTCGATAGTTTTAATTGATAATTATGTGGATGTAGGAACATTGAATATCCTTTCAAAAAAACGGGAAGGGGTTGATGTAACGGTATATACAGTAAGAAGAACGAGGCTTGCGACTCAAGATATAGATAATTTTAATGCACAGTATCCTGCATTAAAGGTAAACTATACAGGAGTATTTCATGATAGATTTCTTATTATAGACAAAACTGTAGCTTATCATATTGGTGCATCCATAAAAGATGCGGGCAAAAAATGTTTCGGAATTAATTTGATTGAGGATATCGGTATTATTACAGATATACTTCAGCGGTTAGAGATTGAAACAGAAGAAGCAAATAACTAATAAATTTTTGACCATAGTTTTCAAGGAGAACATCTTAAATGAGAGATACGAAATGTGATAAAGAATTTGTTCAGAGAATAATAAAGACATATGGAAGAGAGATAAATGATTATGAAGGAGATATTGCGAAATTAGATGAGGCGATTAAAAATAATATACAACTTTATCGTGGAGAGAATGAAGAGGTATTATTTTTAAAGAAGTGTAGCATGTTTCGATATATTGATTCATGGATTTGTGGAAATTATTCCTGTGGATGTGAATGTGCAGAACTGGAAGAAATGTATTTACGGAGTATACCGCTGATCCGAGAAATAGGCATAAAAGATATCGGGTATGTAAATTTTCTGGAGTTTTTTACTCTGGGAATACTTCTTGAAGTGCCGAATGAAACATTGGAAGTGCTGGTTCGTATTGCCGACGAGGAGGAACTGGACGATAAGCTGTTCGACTTTTTTGTGAGCGCCTGCCAATTAAAGAGGAAAATGGTTTCCCATACATACCGGAAAGCGACGCCATACGGCGATACGGAAGAAATTATTTCGCTTGCGCAAAAAGACCCGGTTAAGGCGACGACAACGGCGGAAAACTATATGAATAAAAAGTGGCTCCGCGGACATTCGGATTATGGCTGGACTAAGGCGCATAAGGAACTGGGCTATGTGGGATTTTGGAGTTTTGAGACGGCGGCGTTGATGAAGATATTGAAACTTTCGGACGAGAATTTAAAGGGGAATGAAAACTATCCGTATGATCTGGCGCATTATAAGAATGGAAGACGGTTTACGGTTGGTGAAATTCAGGAAAATCAGGAAGCCCCGATTGAAGAGATACAGGAAGAGTATGTGTACGGGATCCCGTTAAACGAAGATCTCGAGGAACTGATCCCCGTATGTTTTCACGAATATGTCAATCAGCTCATTGAGGATTACTATGTTCTGGACGGAAGAACGTTCTGGGAAAAGTATGAACTGAACAGAATATGGTACTTTTACGAGGACTACATTTCCAAAAATTGTGATATGGACTGGCTGGGACACATCATTGTTTTCAAAATGACGGACAAAGGGTATATCCTGCAATTGGACTGTAATGA
>JAMPBI010000167.1 GCA_023666775.1 Alistipes sp.
ATCCTGTCCTCCGCCGGGCCGATCCCCGTTGTCTCCAGATCCAGCGCTACATACGAATTTATCATACGTCCTCCCAAACTTCCATAAAACACGCCTGCTTTAATACGGCATGTTTCCTACTGTAATCAAATAAAATAAAACAATTCCTTTCCCGCATTTCTCCCGTCTTTATGAAATGGCATATATCCATGCGAAACGGCTCAATATGGTAATCCCGCCCCGAAAAATCCGGCGCGTATCTGCGGTAAAGTTTTCCGGTCAGCAATTTGTACTCCTGCAGCGCGCAGGAAAAAGCCGGTCTGGTCTTTAAATTTTCATGCAGATACAGATCAAACAGCAGGATCTGCTTTAAAAATTCCTTATCCGGCACACTCTCTTCCATAAAATCCTTTAATATTTCATAGCGTGTGATCCTGCTGTGGCTAAGTCCCGTCAACCGGCGCTTCCTGTAATATTGCGCCAGCCCGTCGTACATCGCGAACGGACTGTCAAAATACGGTTCCATCGCCGCCAACGTATAACGGAACAATCCGCTGTTGTAATAAGTTTCCAACTGCTCTTCCACGTCTTTCAGGCGGATAATATCGTCAAAGGAAAGCCATTTGGTGCAAAGCACCTCATAGGGAGCCTTGTCTCCATACACAATTCCATATTCCTCCGTCTTTTCATGCATCGGCGCGCCTTTCAGAACCTTTAAAAACCCAAGCTGCAATTCATGGGGACCGAGCGCGTGTACGTCGTTAAAAGAACGGATAAAAGAGTCCATTCCCTCATAGGGAAGCCCCGCGATCAGATCCAGATGGATATGGATATTATTTTCTCTCTTCAACTGCCCTACTACCTGAACGACCTTCGCGAAATCCATATTACGGTTTATTTCCCTTATCGTTTCGGGATTTGTGGACTGCACGCCGATCTCAAGCTGGATATAACCGGGACGGAGCTTTTGCATAATGGAAATCTCGTCCCCGGTAATAAGGTCCGCCGCCATTTCAAAATGAAAATTCGTCACATGGTTATCATGTTCCGCAAGATACTTTAAAATTTCCACCGTCCGCTCTTTGTTGATATTAAACGTCCTGTCAATAAACTTTACCTGCGGCACGCGGTTGTCCAAAAAGAACCGAAGTTCCGAAAACACCAGTGAAAGACTTCGCAGCCGCACCGTCTTATCAATCGCCGACATACAGTAACTACAGTGGAACGGACAGCCTCTGCTGCTTTCATAATATAGGATCCGATTGCGAAATCGTTCCGGGTCGTCATAGACAAAAGGAATCTCGTCCATATTTTTTAACGGGCGGGAAGCTGTCGTATGGATACCGTCCTCTCCCCGGTAGGAAATTCCCGCAATATCCTCAAGCGAACCGCCGTTTACATAATAACCCATCAGATCCGAAAATGCCGCCTCGCCTTCCCCGTGCATTACTCCCGATAAAAACGGATTTTCACGAAAAATACGGCTCCCGTCATAAGAAACTTCCGGTCCTCCAAACCAGACCGGAACCCCGGGCAGGAGTTTATGCAGTTCTCTCGCCGCGTCACGGACATATTCAATATTCCAGATATAACAGGAAAAAAACAAAACGTCGGGTCTTCTGGCATAAATATCACGGACGATCCCGTCCATCTGATGATTGATCGTATATTCGCATAGTTCCATATGCTCCGAAAACATTCCGGCACTTTTCATCAGACTGTATACCGCCAGATTGGAATGGATATATTTTGCGTTGACCGCCACAAGCAGCGCCTTCATATTTCTTCTCCTATTATAAAAACAGGGCGGAACACACCGCCCTACTGTTTTATCTGTCGTCCATCGCCAGTTCAAATATCTTGCCTAAGAAATTCAGATATGCCTTATCGTCATTCGTCCACTTTCTGGAGGAAGCAGACCTCTTATAAAAAGCAATATACCCCTCATGGTGCCGGTTGCTCATGCGGTAAATGACCGCCGCCGTAATATTTTGTTCTTTCATATAACGGTATGCCGCCGGATAAACCATCTCGCAGTTCGCCACATGATCGATCACCGCAAGTCCGTTTCCGTTGAATGCCGTCTGGAAATTATCCTTATTTACATAATCAATCAGTTTCTCCATATCGTCGGGGATCTTCTTCCAGCCCATTCCAAATTTGCTCGTATCGCCATAAAAGACGTCGATCTCGTCCAGATCCATTCCCTGCCCGATCTCGTCCAGCGCCGTCTCATAAGTCATAACCTGTTTATGCAGGAAGAAATCCATCATTCTCATCACAAGTTTTTCTTTATCCTTCTTCGGTGAAGCAGCGGCTTTCTTGTTGTCCTCAACCTCGCCGTTCAGCACGTCCCCGTGAATTTCCGGCGTATAGATGATATAACGGTTCTTTCCCTTTTTCTTGGCGCTGTAAAGCATTTTATCCGCGATCATAAATAAATCGTCATAATTATCGGCATGTGCCGGATACGACGCCACTCCGATGGAACAGGTAAGATCCACGTTTTCCTTTTTGCCCTTATACGCCCATTCGATGTTGGAGCGCATGCTTCGCAGGACACCGCGCAGTTCCGAATGGCTCTCGATCTTCTCAAGGACAAGCATCATCTCGTCTCCGCCGATACGGCCCACAACGCCTTTCCCGCCGACCGCCTCCTTTAAGATATTGGCGGCGGTAACCAGAACCTCGTCGCCAAACATATGCCCGAACGTATCGTTAATGTTCTTGAAGTTATCCAGATCCAGAATACACAAATGCACCGGAAACTTTGGCTTCGTCGCGATCAGGTTCTTGACATAATTCGTGATTGCCTTTTTGTTCAGCACGTCCATCGCCGCGTCTTTATTTGCTTCCGCGTAATAATTGACTTCCTTCTGCTTCGTGTCCTTATTCACTACGGAAATACAGCCGATCACCTTGCGTTCCCTGGACTGGTCCAGAATGGTCTTACCTTTGATCAGGTGCAGATCCATACTGTTATTCACCGAAAACTTGGAAGAAAGCAGTTCATAGCGGAAACTTCTCGTTCCGCACCGGATATCCTCGCACAACGCGTCAAATTCGCTCTCACTTTTCTCGTCAATATAATTATTCAAACGGATATCATCAATAAATTCCGCCAGCGTACCGTCAAATAAGCTTACCGTCTGCTTGTTTCCGCCCATAAATATCTTAAATCGGCTCTCATTGATGTTATAAACAAACAAAAACTCGTCCAGCAGACCGAAAAATTCCCCATATTCCGAATTAGCGTTCTTAATACTGCTCAATTCTCTCTCTAACGCCTGAATATCCTGAATATTTACATTGATAAGCTGTTCGCCGTCCAGCTCCACGGTATTGTATTCCAGATCCGCCAAAATCCAGCGATATCTTCCGTCCTGTCGTCTGATACGGTACGCAAGCATACTGTGGCCTTCTTCGGACAGTTCTTCTACCGCCTCGGATAATCTCGGAAGATCCTTTGGGTGCGCGCTCTTTGCCAGCGAAGCAAAACTGTCCATTCCCACATATTTATAAAAATTTTCATCTGCGTTCTTGATCTGGAGCAATTTGTCAATTGTTACCGAACCTGTGTTAAACTTTGCCATCGAATCTCTTCTCCCGTTATTCAAAGCTTACCGTACCAAAATGTATGATATGAATTATTTTACCATATTTTACGTCAAATAACAAGAAGCGTACCGCGACTTTTGAAAAGAAATGATTTCATTGAAAGCCAATCTCAAAAAGAGTATAATGAATTTATCAAGAACAATTGAGGTGAATATAATGAGCCAGTTGACATTTCATTACAAAAAACCGGAGGAAACGGGAATTGACCCTTCATGGATCATAAACTTTCTGAACCGTCTGGAAAACTGCCATCTTCCCATGCATGGTTTTATTCTGATGAAAGATGACAATATTGTCGCGGAAACGTACTATGCCCCTTATACGCAGGATACGCCGCACCGTATGTTTTCCGTTACCAAAAGTTTTGTTTCCGTCGCCATAGGGCTGCTTGCCGACGAAGGAAAACTTTCTCTTGACGACCCGATTGTTTCTCATTTTCCTGAGAAACTTGACCAAAAGGAAGCGTCCCCTTATCTGACCAAGATGACCATACGGGACATGCTTACCATGACTTCCTGTCATTCCAAAACTACATATAAGGCTCCCGGCTGTACGGACTGGGTTGGTTCCTTCTTTACCACGACGCCTTCCCACGCCCCGGGAACAACATTTTCCTATGACACTTCCGCCACCCACACCCTTTGCGCTCTGGTGGAGAAACTCACGGGAATGAAAATGCTTGATTATCTCCGCGCGAAATTTCTCGACGACGTCGGTTTTTCCAAAGACGCTTATGTTCTGGAGGCTCCGGGAACGGAAAGCCTCGGCGGTTCCGGGTTGGTATGCACGCCTATGGATCTGCTCCGTTTCATTTACGTCATAAGCAAAAACGGCAGCCTCGACGGCAGACAGCTTCTTCCTGCCGGCTACCTGAAAGCCGCCACCGAAAAACAGGTTGATACTTACGGAAAAAGCGCCACATGGGAGGAAATGCAGGGTTACGGATATCAGTTCTGGATAACCACCCATAACGGATACGCCTGCTACGGAATGGGCGGTCAGTATGCCCTTGTTTATCCCGAGAAGAACATCATTGTCGTCACAACGGCGGATACCCAGGGACGGCAGGGCGGAACCCAGCTTATTTACGACGCTTTTTATCAGGAAATATATGATAAGATCGGAACGGAAAACCTTTCGTCCTCACAATCCTGCGGTCTTGACAAATATCTGAAAAACCGCTCGCTGTTTTATGTCGAGGGCGATAATACCTCGCCCGTTGCCGACCGGATCAACGGCGTCCGCTATGAGATGGACGCAAATCCTATGGGTTTTGTATGGGTTTCCCTGTCCTTTAAAAAATACGACGGAACTTTTGACTATGAGACAGACAAAGGTGTTTTTTCCCTCCCGTTCAGTATCCAGTCAAACCAGGTCGTACAGTTTCCGTACTACCATTACAAAGCCTGTGTCAGCGGCGCTTTCCGCGACAGCAACACCTTTCTGATAAAAGCGCATATTGTAGACGAATGTGTGGGAAACCTGTTTATCCAGCTTGTCTTTAAGGGAAACGACGTAACCGTCATGATGCGGAAATTTGAAGAAACCATGTTCAATGAGTTTGACGGCTTTATGTGCGGCCACCGCTCATAAGCAATTTCCTATCAAACAAAAACGCGCCCGGTACCCATATCCCGCATAAGGAACATGGTATCGGACGCGTGATCTTTTTATGGAACAATCCCTTTATCGGGTACAGGCGATTGCTTCCACTTCGCAAAGAACATTCTTCGGAAGGGTTTTTACCGCTACACAGCTTCTTGCAGGCTTACCGGTAAAATATTTCTCATATACCGCGTTAAAAGCCGCGAAATCTTCCATATTGGCAAGAAAACAGGTGGTTTTAACCGTGTCTTCATAAGTAACGCCCGCCGCTTCCAGAACGCCGCCCAGATTTTTCATAACCTGCTCTGCCTGCGCCGTGATATCTTCACCTATGATCGCTCCCGTAGCCGGGTCCGCAGGAATCTGTCCTGAAGTAAACACGATATTTCCCATGATCATTCCCTGCGAATAAGGTCCGATCGCTTTCGGCGCGTTCTCTGTCACTATTGGTTTCATCATAATCATACCTCCAATCTAAAATAAAAGAGCGCGAGACGGGGATCGAACCCGCGACCTTCTCCTTGGCAAGGAGACGCTCCAC
>JAMPBI010000168.1 GCA_023666775.1 Alistipes sp.
AGTTATATGAAATGTTAAAGGAAGAAGATAAATTTATGCCGACGGATAAGGTGCAGCCGGACATTCGTGAAAATAATCCGTTGCCGCGAAATATAAGCAGTAATATTGTGAAACCAAGCGTTATGGAAGAGAAGAAAGTATCTTTTCCGGAAGAAAAAAAGGTTGAGGGAAAGAGTATAAAAAGCGGGATATTCAGCAGCAAACCGAAAAAGGAAAAAATCACGCAGAATGTAGATGTGTTCGCGGCGGAAAGTGACGAACCGTCACTGGAAAATAGTGATGAAGCAGTAATCGACGCGTTATTTGGTGATAAAAAAGGTAAAAGCATAAAGCCGGAGAAGAAAGAAAAGACAGGCTTGGGATTGTTTGGAGGAAAAAAGAAGAACAATAACATAACTCCTCCGCCACAGCCGACAGCACCTTCCTATCAGCCACCGAAGACCGTAGATCCACCGTTGCCGTATTACCCGTCGTTTAATAATGATATTGGCTTTGGTGATAATTCCATGGATGACGAAACAGTGATCCTGGGAAATGATTCCGCATTATTAAGGTCTTATCTGGAATTGATTGATTCGGTCGTTCCCGGGGCATTGCCATATATCAGTCTGGATTTTGATACACAATATATCACGATCGGAAGAACATCAAGTGATGAGATCCAGCCGGACGTGGCATTCAGCAGGGATTTTAAGCAAATGGGGAGACGGCACGCAAGGATTGAAAAAGGAAACGGAAAATATTATGTCATCGACCTTGGTTCGGCAAACCATACTATTTTAAACGGGATCGTTCTTGTACCGAATCAGATGTATGAATTGACAGATGGAGGGGAACTGGTTTTGACGGATAGTAAACCGGTGCGGTACAGAATTCATTTGTAGAAGGAAAACAGTATGGTTATCAATGGCGGGTATGCTACCAATATAGGAATAAAAAGAGCGGTAAATCAGGATTCCGTGATTTATCGCAGCTTTAAAAAGAAAGATTTTAATTTTGTGGTTATGGCTGTATGCGACGGGGTGGGAGGACTACAGCTGGGAGAAGTTGCCTCTGCGTTGATCACGGAGCAGATCTCACAATGGTTTGATACGGTGTTATCATGGATCGATTTCAAGAACACAAGTGGAGATACGTTGTACGCGCATTTAAAAGACGCCGCTGAGTGCTGGAACAACTCCGTATGGGGATATTGTATGAAATATAATGTCAAAATCGGAAGTACAATGTCTCTTCTAATGATTTACGGCGATAAATATTATTTTCTTCAGGTAGGCGACAGCAGAATTTATCTTTACAGAAAGAATGAATTATATCAGATCACGGTAGACGCTTGTACTTCAAGAATAAAAAACGGGAAAATGAAGTCCTATCTTGATAATTATATGGGAATGAGGGAAGAATTATGGTTTACCTCCGGAACGGGTCTGATTGAGATAAATGATCTGTTTATTGTATGTTCCGATGGTTTTTATCACCATCTGTCCTTAGATGATATCATGGAACTTTGTTCCTTAAAAAAGATCCGCTATGATAAGGAATGTGACAGACTGGTGAACTGCATGATCGAACGCGGCGAAACCGATAATATTTCCGTCGGGATTGTTATGTGCAAAAGAAAAAAATAATTCGTTCGGGGAGGACAAATGAATACATTAATAATCCGCATGGCAATTTATTTTTCGCTATATATTCTTGGCGCTTATGCCACAACCGATATTATCCGGCTAACAAAGTCCGGTCCGCTGCCGATTGATGATAAGGATTGTTATTGCCCGAAATGTAATAGGAAAATCCTGGTCAGGGATCAGTTTCCTGTGATTTCATATTGTATTTTGCATGGAAAATGTAGGTTTTGCGGAGAAAAAATACCGTTTGGGGATATTTTTTTTGAGATATCGATATTTGGAATTTTATCTTCCGTTGTGACCTTGTTTAAATTTTGCTGGTTCAGTTATGTATTCTGCATTATTTTTTACGAGACAGTGAAGATTGTTTATATACTTATTTTGGGGAAAAGACTCGACCGTTTTCTTTATAATTGTATGCTGTCGCTGAAAAATAATTTTGTTATTTTTTCCTTATTGTTTGTTATGTTTGGTATGGAACATATTATTTTATAAAATGAATTGGTGAAAGAGATGAATTATCCTGAAGAATTAGAAGCGACATATGAAATATTGGAACAGATCGGAGAAGGCGGTGGAGGCATAATATACAAAGCCGTTCATAAAAGACTTCAAAAAACGGTTGTTCTTAAAAAAATCAGAAGTAAAATTTCGCAGATTGAAACATGCAGAGTAGAGGTGGATATTTTAAAAAATCTGCGAAATGTACATTTGCCGCAGGTGTTCGATTTTATTGAATGTGAAGAAGGCATTTTTACGGTTATGGAGTTTATTCCCGGCAAAAGTCTCAGACAGCTTTTGGACGAGCAGTATGTTTTTACGGAAAAGGAAGCGTTGGAATATATTGAGCAGTTATGCGAAGCTCTGGAATATTTACATGAAAATAAACCGGCTATCGTGCATGGAGATATCAAACCGGATAATGTGATCCGGACTCCGGAGGGAAAAATATATTTGATTGATTTTAATATATCCGGAAGTCTGATCGACGGTAAAGCAAGAGTATATGGATATACAAACGGATATTCCGCACCGGAACATATTGAGGCGTTTAAACGGGCGTATCCGATAGATCGGTGCCGTTTTTGTGAAGAAGATGAAGTGACGGAAGTGTTACGGGACGGTAGTGACGAACTGATAGATGTTACGTTAGTATCCGGAGAATACCATGATATCTCAAGGGAACCGTCAGGCATTCTTATTGATAAACGTGCGGATGTTTTTTCGATAGGCGCTACACTATACAGAATATTGACAGGTCATAAATTGGAGATTGTTGATAATAAGGTAAATATGTATAATATTTCCAAGAGTATGCAGGAATTATTGGTAAAAACATTAAAGAAAAACCCGGCTGAAAGGATACAGGACGGGACAGAGTTATTGAAGGCTGTACAGGAGGTAAGGTCCGGAAACAAGGGAAGTAAATCAAAAGCGGTAAACAGGAGAAGCATTCATTACGTTGATATTCAGAATACATATAATCCCAAAATGAATTATAGGAGAATTTTCGCTTTCGGTATTGTGTTCGCGGTAATCATTTGCGGGATCATTTTGTTGTCCGTAGAAGGAAATTTAATGAACCGTTTAAAAAGATGCCTGGATAATAATGATTATGACGGGTATCAAAATTTGCTCGGTAGCGCCGATGCGGAAGTACGGTATGAACTTTCAGAATATTATTATGAAAAATTAGATGAAGTATTTAATGAATATAAAAACTATCATGTGGACTATGAAACCGCCATGGGTATGTTGCGGGAGCTGGAAGCGTTCAATATAGCGGAATATGAGGAAAGATATTCAGAAGTAAAACAGAAGACGGAGAAATTGTCTTTGTCAAGAGAAGCCTTTGAACGGGGAAAACAGAGTGAGGAAAACGACAATTATCTTGAGGCTTGTAAAGCCTATGAAGCGGTTATTGAAGAGGATGACAATTATCTGACGGCTCAGGCAAAATTGGAAAGAATGAAAAGAAATTATATGGTTGCCATATATAATCAGGCAGTAGAATTGTTTGATCAAAAAGAATATGAAAGGGCAGCAGACGTCATAGATAAAGGACTTGAGTATTTAGAAGGCAATGAAGATCTGGTCCGGCTGAAAAATGATATTGTCGTTAAGATGGAACAAAATAAAAAGTGATACGGTGAAATATATAAAATGGAGTTTTCAAAAGAAATTACCAATACATATGAAATAATTGAACAGTTAGGACAAGGCGGCGGAGGCGTTGTGTATAAGGCAATGCATAAACGGCTTAAAAAATTTGTCGTAATGAAAAATATCCGCGGAGGTATTTCCAATATTGAAGATTGCAGAACGGAAGTAGATATACTTAAGAACCTTAAAAATACTCATCTTCCGGAAGTGATTGATTTTATTCAAAGTCCCGAAGGAGTATTTACGGTTATGGAGTATATTCCCGGGAAATCGTTGGAACAGATCCTGAAAGAAGGTCATTTGTTTTGTGAAGCGGAAATTATAGAGTATGCAAGGCAGTTGAGCGACGCAATCGCATATTTACATAACCATGAACCGTCAGTTATTCATGGAGACATCAAACCGCAAAATGTTATGATCACTCCGGATGGAAAATTATATTTAATTGATTTTCTGAGAATTAATAAGAGAAAAACCGGAATATTACCGGATAAGCGTTCGGATGTTTATTCAGCCGGTGAGATACTAAATATGATGTCTGCCGGAAACGATCAATTATCGGATAAATTAAGAAAGATAATAGAAAAGGCATACAACGCGGACCCGAAAAAAAGATACCGGGACGGTGGAGAATTATTTAATGCGATTGATAAATTTCAACATCCGGATCAAAGACTGAAGAATATTTGTATAACAGTTCTTCATGCATTTTTGACAGTTGGAATGACGATTTTGATATTTGGCATATCGTTAATAAGCATAGCAAAAACCTCATTCAGTGAAAAGGAAATATATAAGTCGCTGTGTGATACGGAAATTACGGAGATGAATCTTGAAATTTTGTATGGGGAAGAAAAAACATTTATTGACGTGGTTTTTTATGGTTTAGACAGCGCAATGTATAATTATGTTGAGAAACGAAAACTGAAAAATGTTATAGAAGATGAAAGAATAAAGGAAATTTTTGCCAATAAACTGTATTTATATGTAGATGATTTATTTAATAATACGCAAAGAGGCAGGATATCCGTTCAGGACGTGGATCATATTGTTGATCTGATCGCGGAATTATTTGTTTCGGAAGTAGGTTATACAATGAATGAAGCCGACATCAAACAGTTAAAAGGAATGTATAATGTCGCGGAAAACGCCGATCTGTCTGTGATCAAGGAACGAAATCCGAAAACGTTTTATGCGCTATGTCTGATGATGTCGGATACCACGCTGCTTGTTGAGACGGTCTTATGCATTATCATGGGAATATTAATTTTCCTTATCCGGGCGAACACAATATCCGTGTTTAGAACCATGGGAATATCATTTACGATAAACGGCGTGATATTATTGCTTTTGGTGATACTAAAAAATATTGTGATTTTTGCGTTGGACACATCATTAAAATTCGGGAAGGATTTCTTTGAAACATTTCTTGCTTCACTGTTCCGAAATGCAGCAATTACAGGCGGTATTTTGTTTACCGTGGGAACAATCCTATTTATCATATGTTTTATCAAAGAAATAAGAAAAACATTTCATACAAAATCTTTTGAAGAAACATAGAAAAATGGTAAAGGACATGCTATAATTTTTGTGTTGCTCACCGATACCCGCAACAGGGAGGAGGTGCCTGCGTGGAAACTTTAATCTCTTTTTTGGTTACTGTTCTGGGCGGTGTGGTTTGCCACCTCATCATCAAAAGGCTTGACAGTAATGGCAAGAGCAACAAATAGCCTACTGGACGCTTTACCAGTATAAAAAGAAAAGAAGAATCCCTCAACTGTACGGGAATACGGTTGGGGGATTCGTTTCTTTTGCCCACATGGACTTTTATCTCTTTTTGCCTATTGGCATTATAGCATATGCAGAAATCTTTTTCAATATGCCTTTATTTTTTTGAGTTTCCCCATTTTTAGAATACAAACGCCCCGGCATCCTCTATCTT
>JAMPBI010000169.1 GCA_023666775.1 Alistipes sp.
GGAGGATCATGAGGGGCAGAAGATAGAAGATATCCAGAAATATGGCGTGGATATTTTTACATTGGGTTCGGATTGGGTGGGTTCCTTTGATTATCTGAATGCCTTTTGTAAAGTGGTTTATCTGGAACGGACGCCGAATGTTTCTTCTACCATGCTCCGGGGAAGTACGTTTAAGGTTACAAAGGTTGGACTTGTGGGAACGGGTCGTATTGCGGAAAGGTTTGTGGCGGAGGCAAGATATGCCAGCGGATTTGCCGTGATCAGCGCTTATAATCCGGATAAGGAAAGCGTGAAACAATTTATGAAAAAGTGCGCGGAATACGATCTCCCGGTAGAAACAGAAGATTATGACAGATTTCTTTCCGAAGTAGATGCTATCTATATTGCGTCCACACATGAAACCCATTATGAGTATGCCAAGAGAGCGTTGAATGCCGGAAAACATGTTTTATGTGAAAAACCGCTTGCTTTTACCAGAAAGGAAAGCGAAGAGCTTTATAAACTTGCGGCGGCTAAAAATGTTGTTTTGATGGAAGCAATCAAAGCGGCATATTGTCCGGGCTTTCAGCAGCTTCTTAATGTAGTTCAAAGCGGTAAGATCGGGCAGATCAAAGACGTGGAAGCTTGTTTTTCCCGTATTGCAAGAGAAGAGGCGCGAGAAAGGACCGACGCGAGATATGGCGGGGCGTTTCTGGAGTATGGCGGCAACGCGCTTATGCCAATTATTAAAATTCTTGGCAAGGACTATGAAACCGTGTCTTTTGACAGTATTGACAACGAACTGGGAACAGACGATTATACGAAAATTCAGATCCGCTACAAGGATGCCATGGCAACGGCTAAGGTGGGTATGGCGATAAAGTCGGAGGGACAGTTGATTGTAGCAGGAACAAAGGGATATGTGATAGCGCAGTCTCCGTGGTGGTTCACCGAGAAATTTGATGTGCGTTATGAAGATGAGACTGTGATCGAGCATTATGAACCGAAATTTATCGGGGACGGACTTCGATATGAGATCAATGAGTTTTTGTCCAAGATCCGGGGCGTGGGCGAGCAGTCGTACAAGCTTACGGCGGGCGAATCCATCGCGATTACAGGGATTGTGGAAGAATTTGTTAAAAAAAGAGGGATTATTTAAGCGGTATTAATATTACAAAGGTGAGGTAGAGAATGATGTATTATGTAAATCCTAATCTTGTAAATCTTCGAAGGATCGTGTATCAAAATAATCGTAAGGAATATCTGAGATTGGATCTTAATGAAAATCCCGGAGGACTTCCGCAGGAATTTATAGATAAGGTGCTTTCTGATATTACTCCGGAGTTTGTTTCGCAATATCCGGAAACATTGGAATTTGAAACATGCCTCGCGGATTTTCTGGGAATCCATAACGATAATTTATGTATTGTCAATGGTTCTTCGGAGGGAATCCGTCATGTTATTGAGGCATTTTCGGCTCCCGGCGGTAAAATTGTCGGGGTTGTTCCGTCCTATGCAATGTATCAGGTATATGCCGAAATGTACGGACGTGAGTTTATTCAGGTGCAGTATGATGACGACCTGACGGTTTCGGCTGATAAGATAATCAATGCGTTAAGTGAGGACGTCGATCTTTTGATCCTTTTGAATCCGAACAATCCGGTTGGGAACGCATATACAAACGAGGAGTTTGAATCAATCCTTGAGGCGGCGAAACGCTATGAGATCAATTTGCTGGTTGATGAAGCATATATGTATTTTTATGATAATACGTTTATCGAATATGCGGTCAAGAATCCACATGTGCTTTTAACGAGGACTTTTTCAAAACTTTTTTCTCTCGGGAGTTTAAGGCTTGGCTACGTCGTTGGTCAGCCGCAGGACGTAAAGATGATTTCCAATCTTTGTACGCCGCATAATACGAATGCTTTCGCGATGAAATTTGCCAAAGAAATTCTACAGACAGATGGAATGTTAGATGAATTGATTGAAAAGCAGCTTACGGGAAAACGATTTGTGATCGATAATCTGCAAAGTAACGGTTTTGTGGTCAGCGCAAAAGAAGGTAATTTTATATTTGTGAAACCGCGCCATGTGGATGCGGATATTATTGTGGAACGCATGAAAAATGAAAAAAAGATTCTTATCAAATCGTATTCCGGGATTGGAAGCCTCGGGAAATGTTTAAGGGTTACAACCGGCGAGAAGCAGTATATGGAACGATTTGTTGACGCGCTTGTCGAAATTGACCAATAGACATTGGAAAGGCTGGTTTTATTATGCTTCGTGAGGAAAAAGAAAGTTTGCAAAAGTCATTGACGGCTATTGAACGTTTATGTGATATGCTGCAAAGCGTTGATGAGCCTGATGTTCGGGTACAGGTACTGGTAAAGTGCCAGGAGGCGGCAATCGCTGTTGGGGAAAGTCTGGAACGGTGCCAGAGAGATTATGATATCCGGGCAGTGAAAAATTTAGGTTTGATCCCTATGATTGAAGATTTCTGCGAGGCGGTATATCAGTGTACGCAGGAAGTGATAAATGAGAGTGGGTATACAAAATTAAAATTAAAGATACGGCAGATTTCTTTGGAGCTGGAGCTTATTCCGAAAACGTACCGCGTTGCGTTCCTGCCATATAAGGCAGCCATGTGGGATAGTCTGGAGAGTATCTGGAGAGCATTCGTGGCGGATAACCGTTGTGAGACAACGGTTGTTCCGATACCGTATTTGGCGGCAAATAGGCAGACGGACGAATGGGACGTATATTACGACGGCAATATGTACCCGCCGGATGTTCCGGTTGTGTATTTTCAGGATTATCTTCTGGGGGATAAAAGACCGGATCTTGTATTTGTGCATTATCCGTTTGATGATATCAATAATGTGACGTCCATGCACCCGGCATACTTTTCCGGGGAACTGAAAAAGAAAGCGGATAAACTTGCCTATGTTCCGTATTATGTTAATGCGGGATTCCTTTCCGATGATTATGTTGATCTTCCGCTTTTACAGAGAGCCGATTATCTGTTTTTTCAGTCGGAACGAATGAAGAAAAGCTGCGAAGGACGACCTTTCTATGAAAGGGTCATACCCCTTGGTTCTCCTAAGTTTGATAAAGTTATCCGGCTGATGAAAAATAAACCGGCGGTTCCAAAGGAATGGAACATTGATTTAAGTGGGAAAAAGAGCCTTATGCTTAATACGACCCTTACGGACTTTTTGAAAAACGGCGAAGCGCTGATGAACAAATTATATCGTTTTTTCGATTTGGTCAGGAATAGAGAAGAACTTGTGATCATCTGGCGTCCACACCCGCTGATGGAAGGCACGGTGAAGGCAATGCGCCCGCAGTTTGTGCAGAAATATCAGGAACTGGTTCAATATTTTTGTGAAAACGGTATCGGCGTCTTTGATACAACGGGAGACGTATCAACGGTTGTTGCGCTTTCGGACGGGTATATCGGATCCGAATACAGTTCCATGGTGGATCTTTTTGAGGTATGCGGAAAACCGGTATATTTATTTGACAGTCAGAAGTTTTATGACGTGAAAAAGCAAAAAGACCGTGTACGGGCAAACGCGGAAGACGTTTTCGTGAAAAAACATGAATTGGATTATTTTGCGTGTCATGAAACCGAAGAATATCTGTTTGAGGATTTTGCGGACGATCTGATAAACGGGCGATTAGAGCAGGTAAAACAGAATCAGTTGATTGCCGAAGCGGATATTGCCGCAAATCTGGACGGAACCGCCGGAGAAAAGATCCATGAATATATCATGAAAGACCTGAAGGGAGAAGAAGCGTAGGAATGGCGGCAATAGAATTAGACGAAGCCTTTTATAAGGAAGAGGAACGCCAGGGTTATCTTGTGTCTTCCCAAATGAAACATATCTGGGCGGTTGAACTGGATTTATGGAAAGAGTTTGACGATGTATGCCGTAAACATATGGATTGAAATATTTTGCCGCGTATGGTACTCTTTTAGGCGCAGTACGGCACCATGGGTTTGTTCCGTGGGACGATGATATTGATCTGTGTATGATGCGGGACGATTATGAAAAGCTGAAAAAGATAGCGGCGGAGGAGTTTAAGGAACCGTATTTTTTTCAGGACTGGTATAATTCCTGCGGACAGACATGGATCTTTTCAAAACTGCGAAACAGCAGCACTACGGCAATTGAGTTCCCCAATAAAAGAATAGAGTTCAATCAGGGAATGTTTATTGATATTAACGCGCTGGACGAATTTGATGACGGAGTTCATGTCAATCCGGTGTTTAAAAAAGTCCAGAGGGAATTGTTTGACTGTATCAATAATCCGATCAAGATGTTAAAGGCAGTGCTTGCAGGGCAGCAGTTTACAATGGACACGGATATGGTTATTCAGCTTTCAAACGATTATATCTCGGCGCAGCGTCTTTTTGATAATCTGACACTTGAAAATTTCGGACAGTCCAATCTGGTGGGATATTATTGTGACGAAGTCCGTGGAAATGACCGGTATTTTCCTAAAGACGCCTTTTCGGAAACGGTTTATATGGATTTCGAAGGAGTTTCGATGCCGGTACCGATAGGGTACGATATTGTGCTTAAAAAATGGTATGGGGATTATATGACGCCGAGGCAGGAGCCGAATTGCCACAGCGGTGCGTTGATCGATCCGTTTAAGCCATATACGGAATATATTTCAAAGGAGGAAGGAACGTGAGCGAAGAATTAAAACTTTCAAGTGAGCAGTTAAGACAGTTACAATTAAATGAATTAGAACTGATTGTTGAGGTGGATCGTATATGCCGGAAGAATAATATCCGTTATTCCTTAGACGGCGGAACACTTTTGGGAGCAATCCGTCATAAGGGATTTATACCATGGGACGATGACGCGGATGTTATTTTTACCAGACATGAATACGCGAAATTTTACCGAGCATGCAAAAAGGATTTAAAGAAGGATATGTTTTTTCTTCAGGAATATCGTACAGATCCCAATTATCGCTGGGGATACGCGAAGCTGCGTCATAAAGGAACAGAGTATGTGCGGACGGGACAGGAATATATGAAGTATCGGACTGGTGTATGCATTGATCTTTTTGTTGTAGACAATGTGCCGGATAATCCATTGTTCCGACAATTATATTACTTGATCAATCTTGGAATAAGAAAAGTATTGTATTCCGAACTTGGAATGGTTCGGGAAGAAAAGAAATGTATGAGAGAGCTATATAAAATTTTATACAAGATTCCAAGAAATGTGATGTTCCGATTAAGAAATATCATGGCAGCGGCATGTAACCGGCGCAGGACGGAACTGGTAAGCCATTTGTTATACCAGTATCCGAAGAGATGTAAATATGGTATGCCGGCGGTATGCTTTGATGATTATTGCGAAGTGGAATTTGAAGGTATGATGTTTTCAGGATTAAAGAAATATGATCTGTATTTAACGACACATTACGGCGACTATATGACATTGCCGCCGGAAGAGGACAGACATGGGTGGAACAATGCGTCAAAATTGGAACTGTCTGAGATATCGCTGGAAGAAATTCAGGAGAGATATCGCGAAGAAAATTTGAAACTGTAGAATACGAATAGCGGGGTATATAAAATGAATGTTGCAGTGATAATAGCAGGTGGGTCGGGACATCGTATGGGTCAGGATCTTCCCAAACAGTTTATTAATGTGTATGATAAACCGGTTTTGATCTGCACATTGGAAAGTTTTCAGAAACATCCACAGATTGATGCCAT
>JAMPBI010000016.1 GCA_023666775.1 Alistipes sp.
CCAAAATAAATATTATTCAGATAAAACTCCAGAATGTCTTCCTTGGAATATTTCTTTTCCATCTCCATTGCCATAAACGCCTCAAGGATCTTCCGGTCCCAATTCACGTCCTGGTTGAGATAAATGTTCCTTGCCACCTGCTGGGTGATGGTACTTGCCCCCTGCACGATCCCGTCCGCCTGGTAATTGGCTATCGCGGCACGGACTATCGCCTTAAAATCCACTCCTTTGTGGGAATAAAACTCCCTGTCCTCCATGACGATAAAAGCGTCCTTTAAGATCTGGGGAATGTCCTCCGACTTCACATAATACAAATCTTTTTCACCGGAATACGTCATCAGCACTTCATTATTGCAGTCGTACACCACGCTGCTTTTCGACCTGGTAAAGTCCTCCCTGCTGCCCGCGCGGATAATCTGCTCCGCCTGTCCCTTTAACGTAAGCACCCGTTTAAAAAAAGGCATAAGACAACATGCCGCAATCAACAGAATGATTGCAAGAATACCTATAACGGTTATCAAAATGTATCTTCTGCCCTTTTTCATTCACTTACCCCAACGTCTATTCAGCAAGAAATGTATTATCCCACTGAATGAATTTTTTATTTGCCGTTTCCCTATCCAATGTGACCGTTTGCTCCACTACCGGATCGTAATATATAATATTGTTATTGTCATAATCATAAATATAAACGTACTTGTCTTCTCCCATCTGAGCCGCCACGGTTTTTCCTATACTCAGGTAATATATGATATTTTCCAGGCTCACGCCCCTGAGATTATATGTGTAGCGCTGCGGACCGACCGTGATATTTTCCTTGTCAAATGTCGGCGTCACGTTGCTCTCGGTCTTTTTCCAGACATACCCCCCGTCCAGATCCAGAACCATTCCGTAAAATCCCGCCGCCGAATTGATCGCTCTCCTCAGGGACGTCTGCTTTCCGATCCAGTCTCCGTAACCGTATATCATATAAATATTGTCAAAGCGGTACTCTTTTTCCAGAACAAACGGTTCCCGGTCCGTAAACTGGATTTCCCTCGCATAACGGACAAGAAGCGTCTCGCTGTCTCCCGATGACGTTGGAATGTTCAGATAAATCTCCTTCTGCCTTGCCGACGTGTTCACCAGTTCCGTATAAATCCTCCTGCTGTCGCTGTTTTCCTCCTTATTCAGGATCTGGTCAATACTGATATCCTCGTATTTTCCCTCCTCGTTCTTTCTCACACGCCACAAATTTACGCGCATTCCGTCAATCTCCGCCATGTTTACATAAATCCCGTCATAGGAATATAACTTCATAAGAACATACCCGTCGCTCAGTACGGCGACTTTATACATTGGAAAAATCTGATTTAGCGGGTCGTTCTGTATGCAATCGGAAGGCTGCGCCATGCCGTACACCAGATCGTCTTCAATATAACCGATTATTTTAAGGTAATCCGTCGTTTTACCGCTCCCGTAACTTAAACCGTTGATAAATTTCTCCGTTCCCGTCTCGAAATCATAGATACAGATCACATTACAGTTTTCCGGCTTATGGTTCTGATGGTACGCGATCCTTGTTCCGGATTGATTGACCGCGTAAGTGCCGTCATAAAGTTCATCGGTCAGAAGCATATACTCTCCGCCCGTTAAGTCGATGGAATAGAGGTACTGGTTTACCTTCACATAATAAATATCGCCCTTTACATAAGATACATCTCCCACATTTCCCTTCATCATGCTGTAAGGAACACCCACCGGAATGTAAACATACTCTTTAACAATATTATCCTCATAAGTGTAGCGGAAAAGCGACACACCCGTTTCTCCGTCATGCTCTCCGCCATTCATGTAACCGTGGACCGAAAACCACGCGTTCCCGTCGCCGTCAACGCTGATGATCCGGATTTCATGTTCGTCAACCACCTCTCTTCCGCTATAATCGCCGGAAGCCGTAAATGAAAATACGCAGGTGAATTTATTGTCTCCCCGGGAATAACACCACAGATTTCCGCCCTGCACAAAATAGGAATATTTTCCGGTAGCGTCCGCGTCCGCCTCCACACGGACATTCAGATCGCTCTGGATACCCAGATTGATCCTTCCGCTTGATTGCAGGTCATTATACGCGTCAAAGATCTGTTCCGTCCTCCGCTCATAATCCATCAGATAAATCGTTTCCGGCGTTTGGCGGATACGGTAATAATCCTTTACGGAATACGCCTCATAAACGTCGCTGCTGCTACTGGTTACCGCGCGGTAATCCAGAGAGATCTGCGCCGCCGTAGGACTGATCTCCCAGATCGTCGGTATCACATTTCCCTCAATCCTGCAATTTAAGTCTCCCCACCCGATCTGCGCTCTCGTGGAATGAATGTTTACCTTACCGTAATTTGTGTTATCGCCGGTCTCGTCCGTCTCGATCCACTGGCTGATAGCCGACAACTGGTCTTTATTGTAGGTATACGCGTTAAACTGCGTGACAAAATCCAGCTTCTCGTCCACTTTCAGATCATCGGTCCATATAATCCTCTCATAATATTTAATCTCCTCGTTCTTTGATGTGCCGATCGTTATCGTGAGCAGATATTCCCTGTCCTTCTCAATCAGGTTCTTGATCGGAAGCGTCGCCGTAATATAATCCTCATAAGAAACGCTGGTCTTCACAACCGTATCCTCAAGAAGCTGATTTGTCTCCAGATCCCTCACCTGATACGACATACTGGAAATGCGGATCCCGTAATTATAGAAAGACACATTCAGCGTCCTATCCTCATTTAACGGCGTGATACCGTTAAATACATACCGCGCCCCCGCGTCTTTTGTATATCCCTTCGCAGGATTATACAATCTTCCGTTTTCCGTCCGGACATACATGACCGGCACCTCGGAAGGCTTGAAAGTCGTATACATTCCCTCGTCCGCCGCGACGTCCAACGACATAAATGTTGCTATACAGGTTATTATAAATGCCGCCGCAACGGCAATACTCTTAAAAACAGGCAGTTTTTGTTCCATTTATACTCTCCGCATTTCATTCTTTTAATAATTTTCCCAGCGTCAGATCCAGCGATAAGAACTCTTCCAGTTCCTCCACATGATTTTCCGCCGCCTCGCCTTTAACGGCACGGATCAAAAGATTTTTCGGTGTATGCTCCATATCGATAAATTCAAGTATCTGTGTTTTGTAACCATACTTTTCCAATAGGTTGGCACGGATACCATCCGTGATCAGCGCCGCCATTCTCTCTTTTATAATACCATATTTAAATATTCCTGAGAACTCTTTACTTGCAATCTGCTCATTCGCTTCATGCTGACAGCAGGGAACCGATAAAATAACGTCCGCGTTCCATTTTACCGCCTTATAAAGCGCATGATCCGTCGCCGTGTCGCAGGCATGAAGCGTCACCACCATATTCACGCTGTCCACCTCATTATACCCTGCGATATCCCCTGTCAGGAAATCCAGATCCTCATATCCGTACTTTCCGGCAAGCTCCCGGCAATGGGAAATAACGTCTTCCTTTAAATCCAAACCTATTATGTGGATATCATAACCTTTTAATTCTTTCAGATAATAATACATCGCAAAAGTCAGATAGGATTTGCCGCAGCCGAAATCGATGATCGTCTGCCTTTTACTTTTATCCAGCTTTGGCAGGACATCTTCGATAAACTCAAGAAAACGGTTGATCTGACGAAACTTATCATATTTTGCCTGAACAACCTTACCTTCCTTCGTCATAACCCCCAGATCCACAAGAAACGGAACGGGATTTCCCTCCTCCAGAATATACCGTTTCTTTCTGTTGTGGCTCAACGGCGCCTGCACACGCTTAACCGCCGTTTCCTTTTTACATTTGATGGTCATATTTCCCTTCTTCCCCGAAAGCACGGTTGCGCTCATGGATTGGGAAAGGAACTGTCCCTGACGGTATTCCTTTGACAGCCATTGCGTGACCGCGGCACGGACTGCCGTCTCGTCAAAATTTTCATGGAAAACCTGCTTCCCCACATAACGGGACGCCTGAAACACCAGTCTGTCCTGCAAAAGTACGGGACGGATCTTTATTTTTGCCGCCTCGTCCGGTTTTTTCACTCTGGGATTGCTGATAATAATATCAACCAGTCCCTCATTTATAAAATGATCCAGTAATTCGTTTATTTCCATACTTCACCTGTTCCATACACTCATTCTAGTTTTTGTCCGGGTATGTTATTCGTTAAGTCTCTTTACTGAATTTCCCACCAAGACAGAACCCTCGATAACATATGTTTCTTTTAATGTGGTCCTAGGCCTCTCAATAAGTTCAATTAAACGCGCCGCCGCCAATTTTCCTATACGTTCCGTATCCTGCTCCAACGTAGTAATCGTCGGTTCGTGGATCCGCGAATAACTTGTCCCGTCATAACCGACTACAGAGATATCTTCCGGTATATTCAGATTGTGCCTCCTGATAACGCCGACTCCGCTGATCGCGGTGAAATCATCGGGATACATAATGCATGTAGGCGGCTCTTCCAAGCTGAGTAGTCTCTCGGTACACCTCGCCGCCCTTCCCGTATCTCTGTACCTGCATTCCAAGACATACTCCTCCGGGATATCCAACTTCAAACGTTCTACACATTGATAAAAACTTGTAATACGATCTCTTGTGACGGAAGTGCCCGCTCCATGAATATATGCTATTTTCCGGTGTCCCATCTCGTATAGGTACTCCATCAGGTCCCGTATTCCCTTAACGTTATCTGACATTATCGAAATGGTATTGTCGAAGACATGATCTATCGTTACTACCGGTATCCCTGAATTTACAAGTGTCGCCACCTGCGGTTGACTAAAATCCACATCGGCAATCACCACTCCGTCAAACTGCCGATACCTGCAATATCCACTATAGGTCATCCTTTTGCCGGCAATCCGGTTCGTAATAAACGCGATACCATATCCCATTGCTTCGGCATACGTTTTTATACCTTGTAATATCCGCGCAAAATACCCATATATCAATCCACTCTTTTCAATGATAATTATGTACTTAATCGTTTTCGCAATCTTAATATACAACGCTCTACCTATAAATACAACAATTTTTATGGATATTTTTGTAATCACATTTACAAATCACAGAGTTTTTTAATCTTGTTTCTAATAGATTTTAGTAAAACTATCATTCTTTTAAAATTCAACTGTATCACTGTACAACAAGATGTCTTATCCCTCTTCATACTCCGTCTCCGCCAAAAACATTTATTAAATTATATAAATACTCCTTGATTTTATTCTATTAATTTTATCTATTTATATTTGCCTAAATCGTTTTCGTTTTGACGGATCAGTGTTTCCTATTAAATAAAAGGGCATTGCCGGTTCTTTTCTTACAAACCGGCAACGCCCTTTTATTTTTCGGAATTTTATTTACAAAGTTCCGCAACCACCTCGTTAATTACTTTTCCGTCTGCCTTACCCTTCAATTCCGCCATAACGGTTTTCATGATCTGCCCCTTATTCTTTGTAGCAATCACATCGGCAAATTTTTCGGTGAGAATTGTCTTTACTTCCTCAAAAGAAAGCATTTTCGGAGCAAACTCCGACATAACGGCAAGCCTTGCCTCGTACTCCGCTTTTAATTCCGCGCGCTCGGCAGGACAAGTCTCAATCTGTTCTTTTACACTCTTTATTTCCTTTAAAATCGCCGCGTCTACCATCGCCTCGGGAATATCTTCCCTGCAGCCGGCGTCGATAGCGCTTTTCTTTGCCGCCGATACCAGAACGGATATCGAATCTTTCCTCGCCTTATCTCTCGCTTTCATAGCGTCCGTCATTGCTTTTTGTAATGTTTCAAACTGCATTTTTATTTACCTCCTGACTTTGCTATCATTATAATTCATTCCACAACGATATTCAATCACCGAAATCGCTTCTGCCTGTAAATTTAAGACAGCTCAAAATCGAGTGTTCCACCATATCGCTTACCGCCATGTCCGTGAAAAATGCCGTGTGCGGAGTCATGATCACATTGGGAAAAGAATTTAAAACCGCCATTTCGCGGTGATTTACCGGCTTATATTTATAGTCTTTATAATAAATCGCCTGCTCGTTTTCCACAACGTCAAGGGCGGCAGCGCCGACTTTTCCACATTCAACCGCGTTTATTAACGCCTGCGTATCAATCAGCGTTCCTCTCGCCGTGTTAATGATCGTCACGCCGTCTTTCATTTTATCGAACGCAGCCTTGTCAATCATATGGTAATTATCATCATTTCCCGGAATATGGAATGTGATCACGTCCGCTCTCGAAAGCAGCTCGTCCAGCGTGACGTAATCCGCCAGCTTTTTTACTTCGTCATTTTCAAATTTATCATACGCGATAATCTTGCAGCCAAAACCTGACAGATTGCGGATTACCTTTCTTCCTATCTGACCTGTTCCTACGACGCCGACCGTCTGCATACGAAGCTCCAGACCACGCACTCCTCTCAGGGAATAATCCTGCCCCAGCGCCCGCATCATAATGGTTTTCGCCTTGCGGTTCGCCATCAGGATCAACATGATCGTATACTCCGCTACGCTGTTCGGAGAATAGGATACGTTTCCCACGCCGATTCCCAGCTCCTTTGCGTACTTCATGTCAATATGGTCAAAACCGATGGTTCTTGTGGAAACAAACCCCACTCCCGCCTTTTTAAACGCGTCCAGTTCCGCCTTTCCGATCGGGGACGTAATGATCGAAGCACAGTCACACCCGGCAGCCCGCTCAATAGACTGTATGGAAGGAGCCTCCTTGATGTATACGGCCTCCACATTGTACTGCTCGCAAAACTTTATAAAAAATTCCTCTTCATCTGCTCTGTAATTAAAAACAGCTAATCTCATGTTCTCTCTCCACATTAATATAATTTAAAATCAGGGCTGTCCAACGTATTTTCATCAAATATTTTCTCGCCCTCCTGATTTAACGCCATATTTTTACTGGTCAGCGCAACATGATCCATGTAATCGATGAACAGATCGATCTCGTCAATGCCGGCTTCCTTCGCGTATTTTGAAATAATCGGCTGCGCCATCTCGTTGATCTTTCCTTCCGGTTTTTCTTTGAGAAGTTCTTCCACTTCCGCGTCAATCTTTTTAACAAGCGCTCTTGATACCTCGTTCATTCCACACGCTCCCTTCCTAATTAATCGTCTGAATAATATTATAAACCTTTCCCTCAAAAATACAATAAAAAAAGGAAAGCCGATCCAAAACCGGCTTTCCCTGATCAAATTTTTATTTTATTCAAAGCTTGCGACAACCGCGCCGTTATACGTCTCGTCGATGTACTTCTTAACTTTGTCGCTTTTAAGCGCTTCAACCAAAGCCACAATACCCGGATTGGTTTCATTGCCTTCCTTTACGACAAGCACATTCGCGTATGTCTGCGCCGCGAGAGAATCAGAGGCTTCCTGCGCAAGCGCGTCGGAAATGCTAAGACCTGCCGCAAGGGCATTATTGCCGTTGATGATACCGATATTAACGTCCGGTAAGGCTCTTGCCACCTGTTCCGCCTGAAGTTCCACAATCTCAAAATTATGCGGATTTTCCGCGATATCATTTTTCGTTGCCTGTATTCCCGCGCCTTCTTTTAATTTGATAAGTCCTTCCTGCTCAAGTAAAAGCAGGGCTCTCGCCTCGTTTGTCGTATCGTTCGGCACCGCGATCTTTGCCTTATCCGGAAGATCCGCCAGAGATGTACTCTGTCCCGCGTAAATACCAAACGGTTCATAGTGGATCGGCTCCACGGCTACAAGATGGGTTCCGTTCTCCGCGTTAAAGTCAAGAAGATATGGTTCATGCTGAAAATAATTTGCGTCCAGACTACCGTCTTCAAGGGACGTATTCGGAATTACATAATCGGAAAATTCAACAATCTCCAGATCGTATCCTGCCGCTGCCATGTCATCTTTTACCACGGCGAGAATTTCCGCATGCGGCGTTACCGACGCTCCGACCACCAGCTTTGTGAGCTGCACAGGCGCTGCCGTTGTAGCGTCCGACGCTGCCGCAGTCGTTGCTCCGTCTGTCGGCGCGTTTGCCGCGTTGCTGCCGTTGTTGTCTCCACATGCCGCAAGTGACAGCATACATACAAATGTGAGTAAAAGTGATACTAATTTTTTCATAATAAACTCCTCCTTTGCCTTACCGGCGTTTTCTTTATCGTTTTCTCCTGTCGCTGACCTTGGCAAGCTTCATTCCCACTTCCTGAAGTACCTGGACAATGACTACGAGTAATGCGACCGTAATTAACATAATGTCACTCTGATAACGGTTATATCCATATCGTATGGCAATATCGCCAAGTCCGCCTCCTCCCACAAAACCGGCAAGCGCGGAATAACTGAGAATTGTCGTTACCGCCAGCGCCCCGCCCACGATAAGGGACGGTAAAGACTCCGGCAGTAATACTTTATATATGATCTGAAACGTAGAAGTTCCCATGGACTGCGCCGCCTCGATCACCCCGCCGTCGATTTCTTTCAGCGAGGATTCCACCACACGGGCTACAAACGGCGCCGCGGCCACCACGAGAGGTACGATCGTCGCGTTCGTGCCGATGGAAGTTCCAACCACCCATCTCGTAAACGGTATGATTGTGATCAGTAATATCAAAAACGGTACGGAACGCAGAATATTTATAATGATCCCGAGGATCCTGTTAAGCCAGACAACCGGCTTGATCCCGTCCTTATCCGTCACCACAAGAATGATCCCGAGAGGAAGCCCGATCACATAAGCAAGCAGGGTTGCAACCAGCGTCATATAGATGGAATCCCAAAAGCCATCGATCAGCATATCCACAATCACTTTATCAAACATAATCCTTTACCTCCTCCACGGACAGCTCTCTTGCCTTCAGATAGGCGAATACCTTGTCAAAAACTTTATCGTCTTTCGATAACTGGATAACCATCTCGCCTGTCGCCGTTCCGTTTATATTTCTGGAATTGGCATAAATAATATTGACCGGTTCCTTGCAGTCCAGGATCATGTTGGCAATAACCGGTTCAAAAGAAGACCTTCCGTCAAACACAATGCGGATACATCTGCCGCTCCCAAAATCAATATTTCTGTCGCCGTCGGGATATACCAGTTTTCTTCCGGCTTCCGTAGACGGTTTCGCGAAAATATCTTTCACGGGACCCAGCTCCGCGATCCTGCTCTCCGCAATGATCGCCACTCTGTTACAAATGGATTCGATCACCATCATTTCATGCGTGATGATCACTACCGTAATCCCCAGTTTCTGGTTGATCTCTTTGATAAGCTGGAGAACTTCCCTGGTCGTTGTGGGATCCAGCGCGCTGGTTGCCTCGTCGCAGAGAAGAACTTTCGGATCATTCGCCAGCGCCCTCGCTATGGCGACCCTCTGTTTCTGTCCTCCGGATAACTGCGCCGGATAAACCTTGGCTTTATCGCTTAACCCTACCAGCTCCAGAAGCTCCATCGCCCGTTTCTTTCTCTGCTCTTTCGGCAGCGTTTTGGCAACTTCCATAGGAAACATAACGTTTTTTAATACATTTCTCTGCATCAGCAGATTAAACTGCTGAAAGATCATGGAAATAGACTGCCTTGCTTTATTCAGCTCTTTCGCATTAAGCGTTGCCAGATCAACGTCTTCAAAATATACATGTCCCTCCGTCGGTTTTTCCAGCAGATTAAGACAACGCACCAATGTACTCTTTCCGGCGC
Organism: Alistipes sp.; assembly: GCA_023666775.1. Lineage (GTDB taxonomy): Bacteria > Bacillota > Clostridia > Lachnospirales > Lachnospiraceae > MGBC120314. The sequence goes on from JAMPBI010000016.1 coordinate 9,716, forward strand.
CGCTGGCGCCGATTATTCCAAAAATCTCTCCCTGCTCTATTTCAAGGTTGATGTCGCTTAATGCAGTAATAAAATCTTTTCCCACAGGATAATCTTTCTTCAACTGTTCCAGTTTTATGATACTGCTCATCTCGGTACTCCTTTATTGTATTTAACGGTAATACTTTACCATTCCCTCCTTAAAATAGCAAGATTTTTATGAACAAATCCGATTATAACACCAAACTTTATTTCTTTCCAATATGTATAAAATACCATGTGTTATAGTTTTATCCTATAACGCATGGTATTTTCCCTGCAAATCCATTCTATTTTGTCGCCGTAAAAGGATTTTTATACTCGCTTAATCCGTTTAACTCCTCCTCGATCCGTATAAGACGGTTATATTTTGCCGTCCGCTCGCTCCGGCACGGCGCTCCCGTCTTAATCTGCCCCGCGTTCAGCGCCACCGCCAGATCAGCGATCGTCGTATCCTCCGTCTCGCCCGAACGATGGGAAATGATCGCGTTATATCCGCCGGCTTTCGCGGTCCGGATTGCTTCTATGGTCTCTGAAACCGTCCCGATCTGATTAAGTTTAATAAGTATAGAATTGCCGCATCGATTAAGAATTCCATACTCCAGTCTTTTAGTATTCGTAACAAATAAATCATCACCTACCAATTGGATCTTATCTCCCAGCTCTCTGGTGATCACTTTCCAGCCTTCCCAGTCCTCCTCGTCTAACGGATCCTCGATCGAACAGATCGGGTATTTCTCACATAATCCTTTCCAGTAATCAATAAGCTGTTCTGTCGTATAGTATTCCCCCGATTTCGGAAGTAAATACCCCTTTTCCGCCTTCCACTCGCTGGCGGCGGCGTCCAGGGCGATCAGAAAATCTTTTTCCATCTGGTAACCGGCTTTCTCCACCGCCTCGATGATAACCTGGATCGCTTCTTCATTTCCCGACAGATCCGGCGCAAATCCGCCCTCGTCGCCGACCGCCGTTGAAAGCCCGCGCTCCTTTAATAACTTTCCCAACGTATGATAAACTTCACTGCACCAGCGGACCGCCTCTTTAAAACAGCACGCTCCTACAGGCATGATCATAAATTCCTGAATATCGATATTATTGGACGAATGACACCCTCCATTTAAAATATTTGACATCGGAACCGGCATTTTTACCGCCGATATTCCTCCTATATACCGGTACAGCGGGATCTCTTTTGATTTTGCCGCCGCCCTGCACGCGGCAATGGACACCGCAAGCATGGCGTTTGCCCCGAGACGGCTTTTATCGTTGGTACCGTCCAGTTCGATCATAATTTCGTCGATATTTTTTACATAAGAAGCATCTTTATCTTTGATTGCCGGGCAGATTACGGAACTTACGATCTCCGCCGCTTTTTCCACGCCTTTTCCTCCGTAGTGGCTCATATCGTTATCCCTCAGTTCCAGCGCCTCAAACCGTCCTGTAGACGCTCCGCTCGGGGACGCCGCCCTGCCTTTTGAGCCGTCATACAATTCTACTTCCGCCTCCACGGTAGGATTTCCTCTGGAATCCAAAATCTGTCTTGCCTTAACGTCTTTGATCATCATACTCATTTCCAAATCCTCCTTCTATTGATAGCTGTGCGGCAGCCGTACCCGGAATAACTTTCTCTTTAACCGATCTTTATTCCACGGGATCAACGGATAAATATAACTTTTACCGGACAGCGTGCGGTTTGAAACCACCATACAGATCATGATCACGGTTCCCGCAACAAATCCCCATACGCCGAATATTGCCGTCAAAACCAATATCATCACACGGGAAAATTTCAGCGCGTATCCCATTTCAAAACTTGCCTGGGAATATGTGGCAATGGTGATAAATGCCATATAAAGCATGGTTTCTCCATTAAACCACCCGGAACTGATCGCATATTCGCCTACAACAATACCTGCCACCACACTTAAAGGCGTCGATAACGCGCTCGGGGTATTTACCGCCGCCAGTCTTAAACCGTCGATGGCAATCTCCAGTATGAGAAGCTGCCAGATAACCGGAACCGTAATGTCGTCGGTTATCAAAATAAATGACAGCCATTCGGGAACCCATTGCGGGTTATTTAACAAAAGCATCCATACGGGTGTGAGAAAAACCGCCCCAAACGTTATAAGAAACCGTGACAGCCGTATATACGTTCCTACCAGCGGCGGAAAATAAAAGTCGTCCGCCTCCTCCAGCATATCAAAGATCGAGGTTGGCAGAATGATGACTGCCGGCGAATTGTCAACCATCAGTACAACATTCCCGTCAAATATTGCGGCTGCCGCCGTATCGGGGCGTTCCGAATACTTAAATTTGGGAAACGGATTGATCCATTTTCCCGGAAGAAGGCACTCCGCAATACTTTCCACGTTCATTGTAAGCGCTTCCACACAAAGATTTGCAAGTTTGTCCTTTAACATCGCAACCAGCTTTAGATCGGCTTTATCCTCGATATAACAAATCGCGATATCGGAACGGGAACGTTCCCCGACACGCATTACCTCCACCGAAAACTTCGGATCCCTGATACGCCTTCTCATCAGCGCCGCATTAAATACCAGCGTCTCGACAAAACCGTCCCTGGAACCTCTCAGCACTTTATCCTTCCACGGCTCGTCCACGCTTCTTGCCGGATATGTCCGGCAGTCTATTAATACGCATTTGTCAAATCCCTCGACAAAAAACGCTACCACGCCGGAAAGAATATCCGTTACTACCGCGTCTACCTCCTTTTCTACGTCAACTTCCACATAGGGAACGCCCACGGACATAAAAAAATCCGCGTCGGTAAAGTCTTTTTTCTTTAATCCATAAAAAAATTGCAGTATCCGCTGCATAATGCCGTCTTCCACAAATCCGTCAATGAAAAAGAAGCCGGCATTCAGTCCGTCTATCTGCATATCCTTATAAATTAAATCAAAATTCTTATCCAAACGCAGAATCTGCTTTAATTGGGATACATTATCCTGCAATGAGGCCGTAAATTCTTTCATCGCTTACCTCTCCTTTTCTCTATTCCATAAGGATAATGTATCCATATTTTCTACTTTTATACTACTACCAATACTTTCTTCTGTTCCGTCTCCTGTATATCTCATTCGCAAGGATCACCTGCGCGATCTCCTGTATCCACTGTTTATCCTGAAGCGCTATATTCGCAAGATCATCTGCTCCCGCCTGTTCAAAATAATTGTCCACAACTTTGTTTACAATCCTGAAAAATAAGTATTTATCCGGATATTCGTCATAAATAAAACTTCCGCGGTAATCTACCATATTCAGTTCATTTTCAATCATATCTCCTATTATTCTTGCTTCCTTTGGATACATCTCCCGTAAGTACGCATTATCCCGCTCACTCATCACAAATGGATTAAACACATTATTCCGGATCCGCTCCCGCCAGAACTTCTCCTCCAGCGCGCTTGGATTCCAGCCGTTATCCTCTCTCATATCTTCATCAAACATCATGTTTTCACCATTTTTTCATTTACTCTAATATATGCATTTCTAATAATCCGTGTTAATGATCGGAGTTGAAATATAAAAAAATGTTTTGTTTTTTTCTTCATCATAAGACGCCGAGATATTCAGATTGATCTTTTTACCGCTTACTTTTATGGAATCGTCCACCTGGGACGTATAAGCATAGATTGTATAAATATCCTCCGTCCTGTTTTCGGCGACGATTTTTGCTTCCATCTGGTCGATGATCTGATTTGATATCAGATTTTTTAGCGCCAGATCCGCCTGACCGTCCAGATTTCCCGTAAGGTTTACGGTAACGTCCGCTTCAATATCAAAGTCGTCATACAGGTCCTTTAAAACTTTCTGATATTCCATTGCCGCGTTCAGGTTATTTCCCAAATCAATATTGATAAGCAGATATTGATGGCTCTCCAATACATTTTCCGACAATTTTTCCTCCCGCGTGATCATCTTGATCTGCGTAACGGCATATTTTCCGTTCTTTGTCAGCGTGGTAACGGCAAGTTCTCCGTCGTGTTCCGTCACGATGTCGCAATAATTCAGCCCCAGCGCATACCCGATATCCCTGACCAGCGTTTCCTTCGCCTTTTCGCTCAGATAAACGTCCGCGTAATAACCAAACGCGTCAACCGACGCGCTCATATCGTTTAATTGTACCTGATTAAAGGCGTTTACCAGCGTTTCTTTCGTTCCCCTGTCGTTTCCAAACGTATAGATCCGCACCAGCGCCACCGCCCACAAGACAACCGCCAGAATAACCTTTCTGATCGTCTTTTTCCAACTCTTACTATAAGCAGGCATAAAAAATCCTCCCGGTTCGCAATATGTTTTTTCACATTATTACCAAACCGGGAGGTTTTATTCATTTCACTGCCTAACTTAACAGCTTTATTCTTGTAAGAGATCTCTTCAGAGAAAGTTCCGCACGCATGAGATTAATGTTCTGTTCTCCCGAAAGTCCGCCTAAACGTCTTTCCGCACGAATACGCGCTTCATTCGCTCTATTGATGTCGATTTCATCCGGCCACTCTGCAACCTCTGCCAGAATTACAACTCTATCTTGTAAGATTTCCGCAAAACCGGCATGAATTGCCGCCTTTTTTATGCCGCTCTCCTCATGGATCTTTAAAATGCCGGGTACAAGAACCGTGGTCAGTGGTATATGGTCAGCATACACACCCATATCACCTTCACTTGACGTAAACTCTACCATATTTACATCGCCGTCGTAAAAAATTCTGTCAGGTGAAATGATTTTTAGTTGAAATAATTTACCTGCCATACACATTTACCTCTACTTTATTCTTGCCAGGACATCATCAATGTTACCGGCATTTAAGAAGTATCCTTCCGGAACATCGTCATGCTTGCCTTCCAGGATTTCTTTGAAGCCCTGGATCGTTTCGCTGAGCGGTACATAACGTCCTTCCAATCCCGTAAACTGTCCTGCAACGAAGAACGGCTGTGAAAGGAATCTCTGTATCTTTCTTGCTCTCGCTACGAGAAGCTTATCGTCCTCCGACAATTCGTCCATACCGAGAATCGCGATAATATCCTGCAATTCCTTGTATCTCTGAAGGATTTCCTGAACGCCGCGGGCAACTTTGTAATGCTCCTCGCCCACGATACGCGGATCAAGGATCCTGGACGTAGACTCCAGCGGGTCAACTGCCGGATAAATACCAAGTTCTACGATAGAACGGGAAAGTACCGTCGTTGCGTCCAAATGGGCGAATGTTGTTGCCGGAGCCGGGTCAGTCAGGTCATCCGCAGGCACATATACTGCCTGTACGGAAGTAATGGAACCGTTCTTTGTCGATGTGATACGCTCCTGAAGCGCGCCCATTTCCGTCTGTAACGTCGGCTGATAACCAACGGCGGACGGCATACGGCCAAGAAGCGCGGAAACTTCCGAACCTGCCTGTGTAAAACGGAAAATATTATCAATGAACAAAAGCACGTCTTTACCGCCCTTGTCACGGAAATACTCCGCCATGGTAAGTCCCGTAAGACCTACTCTCATTCTGGCTCCCGGCGGTTCGTTCATCTGACCGAACACCATGGTTGTCTTGTTGATAACTCCGGATTCCGTCATTTCATTATAAAGATCGTTACCTTCTCTTGTACGCTCGCCTACACCGGTAAATACGGAATATCCGCCATGCTCGGTAGCGATATTACGGATCAGTTCCTGGATCAAAACGGTCTTACCTACACCCGCGCCGCCGAAAAGTCCGATCTTACCACCTTTCTGATACGGGCAGAGAAGGTCAACGACCTTGATACCCGTCTCAAGAACCTCCGTGGAGGTTGACTGCTCCTCAAAAGA
>JAMPBI010000170.1 GCA_023666775.1 Alistipes sp.
CCATCACTTCAAATCCGATCCCCACCTGCGTAAGAAGTTCCCTTCTCCTTGGCGAACCGGACGCCAGCACTATCTTCATATAAATACTCCTTTACTCTTCCTCGTCAAAATCCACCTGTACGCCTCTGGTCTTCACAGGATTGGAAAATACGATCTGCGTATACGTCCTGCCGAATTTTTGCAGTTTTCCGATAAAATTGTCCAGATCGTCCGTACTCGGAAAAACAACCTTCAAAAGCATGGAATAGTTTCCCGTTATGCAGTTGCACTCGATCACGTTCGGACAGACTTCCACAAAGGAATAAAACTCCGGTTTCTGTACCGGCGCCAGCTCCAGATTGATAAACGCCGTAATATGATACCCCAGTTTCATTTCGTTGATCTTCGCCTCATAGCCGGTAATGATCTCCTCCCGCTCGAGTCGCTCGATCCTTGCCGAAACCGCCGGCGACGACAAATACACCTGTTCCGCCAGCGCTTTCAGGGGCATTCTCGCGTTTTTCTGTAGTAACGTGATGATCTTCTTATCGATATTGTCCATAATGCAGTCCTCCGAATTTCCTATTAAACAAAAAAAGACAATTCCGGTCCCGTTCCGATAACTGTCCTCTTTGACTTAATTTTCTTAATTTCTTTCCGAATTATAACTTATTTTATAAAAAAAATCAACCGTTTTTATAAATTTTTTCTTTTCCTTGCAAATAAGCCCCGTTTCTGTTAGAGTGAGAGTAACAAAAAAACAAAGGAGATCATCATGGGCAAAAACGATAATGAACCGCTTATCCCGGACGACTTTGACACCACCGTCACGCTCACGCTGGATAACGACGAAGAACTGGAATGTGCCGTTATTTCTATTTTCGAGGCAAATAACAACCGTTATATCGCGCTTCTTCCCTTAGAAGGTAAGGACGCCGAAAACGGTGAAGTTTATCTGTACCGCTACAACGAAACGGCAGACGGCCAGCCTGACCTTGCGAATATCGAAACCGACGAGGAATTTGAAATTGTTTCCGACGCTTTCGACGAACTGTTGGACGAAGCCGAATATCAGGAACTGCTCGGGGACGACGAGGATTAACCGCCGTCCCTTATTTCATGGATAAACCGCGACGTCTCCATCTCTTTATTAAAACGGGTTTTCACATAACAGAGATAGAGATGTTTTTTCGCCCTCGTCATCGCGACATAAAACATGCGCCGCTCCTCCTCGATCTCATTGTCGAGAACGGCTTTTTTGTACGGCGTGATCCCCTCGTTGACGTCGATGACAAAAACCGTCTCGTATTCCAGCCCTTTCGCGCCGTGCATGGTAACGATATTGACGGTGTCCTCACTCCGCTCTTCCTTCTTTTGTTTCTTATTTTTCTCTTTCATCATCTGCTCATACTGCTCGATATGCCGAAACCACCGGGAAAAATCATCAAACTCCCTCGCCGCTTCCTGTAATTCGTTCAACACGTCGAACAGCTCCTCGGGACGGATATTCTTTTCCAGCGCGTACTCGTTTAAATACTCGTCGTACCCCACGCCCCGACGGATATAATTAATGGCGCCGTAAGGATTTAACCCGGAGATCATATGCAGATCTTCTTCCAGACGGTCGATCCTCTCCAGCATCCACGCCCGGTTATTCCGATACTCCGCCCGGATATCGTCAAAATCAATAACGGGACTTGTGAGCGCGTCCCGGCTTATGTAGCGTTTCGGCTTATTCATGATCTGCAAAAACAGATTTCTGTCCCGGTTTCCCAACGCCATATTAATATAGGCAAAAATATTTTGCGCGATCCAATGGCTGTAAATACTGGGTATTTTGTCCCGGGAGCGGAAAGGAATACCATACTCCATGAGTTTCCCCGTAATATAGCGTCCGCCCTCGTTCGTGCGGATCAGCACCGCCATTTCGTTATATGGAATACCCTCCTCATAGTCCTTTCGTATCTGCTGAACGATATCCGAAGCCTCCTCAAAAACATCGGGATACTCTTTTATATGTACCGGCTCGCAAAAACCGCCTTCCGCCCGGATATCTTTCTTATAGCGGTTTTCGTTGTGACCGATCAGCCGGACGGCGTCCCTCACAATGTTTTCCTGACACCGGTAATTCACGTTTAACGTTATGACCTGCGTTTGGGGGTAATCCTTCGTAAAATTCAGCATGATATCCGGTCTTGCCCCGCGGAACCCGTAAATGCTCTGGTCGTCGTCCCCCACGATAAAAAGGTTATCCTGAGGCGCGGCAAGCATTTTGATCACCCGATACTGCATACGGTTAATATCCTGAAACTCGTCGATGAGAATATACTGATATTTGTTCTGCCACGCCTTTAAAATATCTTCCCTCTGGTCAAGTAGCTCATAGCAGTACAGGATCATATCGTCAAAGTCGATCTTCCTGCTTTTTCTCAGCGCGCCGTCGTATTCCTCATATATTTTATGGAACACTTCCTTTCCGCAGCTTACGGGATAATACTTATCCAGATCCAGCATATCGCCCTTTACACGGCCAATCTCCGCAAGAAGCCCCCCGATCAGTTCTTTTTCGTTCTCGCTCTCCAGCTCCATGCGGGAAACGATCCTGCGAAGCAGCGTAAACTGCTCCTCTTCGCTGATGATATTTTCCGCGCCGTAATTGTAGGCATGTTTTAAAATGGTAAAATACACGCCGTGAAAGGTCCCGAAACTGACGGGAACGCCTCCCTGACGCATTATACCGCGAAAACGCTCCTTCATTTCGTTTGCTGCTGCCTTGGTAAATGTGATCACCAGAATATTGGCGGGATTGACCTGATACGTTTCGATAAGCGTTTTGATGCGCTCGGTGACGACTGCCGTTTTTCCGCTCCCGGGACCGGCGAGAATAAGCGCCGGTCCTTTAAAATGGCGGATCGCAGCCAATTGTGACGGATTATAATTCATTTATGCCATAACTTCCTTTTCCAGTAGTGCGATACCCTTTCGGATCCGCTCAAGGGACTCCTCTTTTCCGAGGATCTCCATGATCTCAAAAGCGCCGCCCGGCGTCATCTGCTTTCCCGATACGGCTGTACGCAGCGGCCACAGCGCCGTTCCGTTCTTCATTTCCTTCGACGCCACATACTCCATTACCCGGTCGTGGATACCGTCCAGTGAAAAATCTTCCAGCTCTTCCAATACCGGAAGCATTTCCTTTAAAACGGACAGGGAGACCGCCGAGTCGGTCTTCATCTTCTTGTGGGTGTACATCGCCGTATCATACTCCGGCAGTTCCTCAAAGAAATCAATATGCTCCCGGATATCCGGGAATACCTCGATCCTCGTCTTTACAAGGTCGGCTATCTTCTTTAAGTCGAGGGGCTTTGAAACAACCTCTTTAATGTACGGCATGGCAAGTTCGTAATATTTCTCATGATCCATCGCCTTGATGTACTCGCCGTTCATCCATTTTAACTTGCCCATGTCGAATACGGCAGGCGATTTGCCGATCCTTTTGTAATCAAATTCCTTCACCAGCTCTTCCAGCGAAAAGATTTCCTGATTGGAATCCGGGCTCCAGCCGCAAAGCGCGATGTAATTTACTACCGCTTCGGTCACGAACCCCTGTTCGATCAGATCCTCGTAGGAAGAATGACCGCTCCGCTTACTGAGCTTTTTATGTTCCTCATTGGTGATCAGCGGACAATGGACATAAACCGGCACTTCCCAGCCAAACGCCTCATAGAGGCGGTTATACTTCGGCGAGGAAGACAGGTACTCGTTTCCCCGCACCACATGGGTAATTCCCATCAGATGGTCGTCCACCACATTCGCGAAATTATATGTAGGGTATCCGTCGGACTTGATCAGGATCATATCGTCCAGCTCCGCGTTGTCTACGGTAATGTCCCCGTAAATGTCGTCATGGAACGTGGTCGTTCCTTCCGTCGGGTTGTTCTGGCGGATCACAAACGGCATGCCTTTCGCGAGGTTCGCCTCCACTTCCTCCTTGGAAAGGGAAAGACAATGCTTGTCGTATACCGTGATCTCTTTTCCTTCCTCGTCGCCCGTTCCGATGGTCGTTTTCAGCGTGGAAAGCCGTTCCTTGTCACAGAAACAGTAATACGCCTCGCCTTTTTCAACCAGTTTCTTCGCGTACTCCATATAAATGCCCGCCTCGCGGCGCTCGCTCTGGACATACGGTCCCACGCCGCCGTCTTTGTCCGGTCCCTCGTCATGGCAAAGCCCCGTCTTCTCAAGGGTTCTGTAAATAATATCCACAGCTCCCTCCACATACCGCTCCTGGTCCGTATCTTCGATCCTCAGCAAAAAATCCCCGCCCTCGTGTTTCGCGATCAAATATGCGTATAACGCCGTCCGCAGGTTCCCCACATGCATTCTTCCCGTAGGGCTCGGCGCAAATCTTGTTCTTACTCTGCTCATTTTCTTTCCTCACTTCGTTTCCTGATATGTAGCCATTTAATGATATACCATAAAAAAAGGGTTGTCAATCAACAACCCAGTTTTTTTCTGTTATCTACAGCGGAACGTCGCGCATTCCGTCTGGTTTCTGTCGTCCGCCGTATGGCCTACCACGCCCACATGGGTTGCCTTACAGATCTTGCTGTCGTTATAAACGCAGTTTACCGCCTCACATTCGATGTCCACCTTCATATCCGGGCATTTACAGTCGTTGCTGCACCCGCAGCCGCGCTTGTCGAAACTGTCGCAGCAGGTCGCGTCGCTTCGCATTGCGCTGTTGCCTTCTACTTTGATACAGCCTTTACAACACTTATCGTCTTCATTATGAACACATGTAACTACGTTACATTCCAATACTGCCATAACAAATACCTCCTTAATCTTATTCCGAGGTTAGTATTTGGTAGTTTACCGTTATTTATTCATTATTCCTGCCCGAACATACATTTTGTCACAAAAATGGTACTCAAGTATTGATAATCGTTCTCATTTAAAGTAAAATATAGGTAATAATGATGGAGGTACAAGACAACATGAGCAATGACAAATATGTAGCCTATGTAAGCAGTTATACCAAGAACGCCAAGAGCAAAGGGCAGGGTATACACATTTACGATATGGACGTTGACGCGGGACGCGTGACGGAGCGGGGTTCTGTCAGCATTAACAACTCTTCTTACGTACTTCTCTCACCAGATGAGAAATACCTGTATTCCATTTGCGACGAAGGCGTAACTTCTTTCAAAATCCTCGCGGACGGGGAGCTGGAGAAGATCAACACCGCTTCCATAAACGGCATGCGCGGCTGTCATCTTTCCACGACAAAGGATAATTCCTATCTTTTTGTATCGGGATATCATGACGGCAAAATCACGGTTTTACGGATCAACGACGACGGAAGTATCGGCGCCATTACCGACGAAGTATTCCACAGCGGTTTAGGCAGCGTCGCGGAGCGCAATTTCCGCCCCCATATCAGTTGTTCCGTTCTCACGCCGGACGAAGATATCTTATGCGTGTGCGACCCGGGGATCGACCAGATCAAACTTTACGAATTTCATAAACTGACGGGCGTTTTAAAGCTCTCCGACATTTTAAGGGTTCCGCTTGAGTCCGCGCCGCGCCAGATCATGTTCTCCGCGGACGACCGTTTCGCCTATGTGCTGTGCGAGCTGAAAAACTGCGTTGACGTTTATTCCTATGACAAAAAC
>JAMPBI010000171.1:0-4129 GCA_023666775.1 Alistipes sp.
CAAGGAATAAGAAATCACATTCCCTGCCTTTTCCTGTTTCAGCTTAAAAAGATTTTCCTTTGTAGTCAACAGATTTTGGGGATTTCTTCCTATGATCAAATATTGATTTTCTCTGTCAAACGCGATTACCTTTCGCGTATCATCATCAAGTATTGCGTCCGCATTATCTATGATGATCAGTTTACCGGAAGCATTTTCTATTTCATTCTTTATTTCTTTGTTAATATCGAAATAATTAATGCATAAGATCCTCTTATCCGTTGCGGACAATTCCTGTAATATACCAAAAATCAAAGTTTTCCCGACACCCGAATCGCCCATTAATAACGTAATATTATTCGTAAAATGAAACTCCAGCAAAAATGTCGTGTGTCTTGCTTTCAGATCCTCCATAACTACCGGTTTGCTATACATTTTGCCACCACCCCTTCAATTCTTCATAGTTGCTTATGACTTTTTTCCCTTCCTGGTCATATATCTGCACACCTTCCATGAATAATGCTATTATGGGGTATTCCGAATAAACCTGTCCTTCCCGGTAGGCATAAATTTCGTCTAAAGCATTGTCTCCACATTCCTTCAAAGAAAATACCTTTTCCGGAAAATAGTATATATTCAAAGCCGTTTTACAACCCGTTGACAGTTTATCGATATTAAGCAATTCACAATTGATACCGGACGTGATCTTATAATCCTCCCTGAGGTCCGCTCCGTCAATTTTTCTTATAATATCCTGCGCCCTCATATCGAGACGTTCTATGATATTCTGATTAAAAAACAAATCATTTAATTCAATCAGTTCAACATTCTTTGGAATATCAGCCTTATTTTTATATATCGTAATCATAATACTGCCTCCAATCCTATTCTTTCAAAACAATTTGCGGATATATCGCTCCCAAAAACTTCTCCCAAAACTGATATCCGGATTTGTCTTTTCTATCCTCCGTCCAAAAATATATCACTCCTAATCCTCCTTGTGACAACCTTCTACCACATCACGCCCGCGTCGTCACATTCCGTTCCCGTATACCTCAGCTCGGATAGCTCCACAAGTTCCGACTCGCTCAATAACGCAATCCGGTCCATATCATCAAACGGGACTTCCTCCCAGTTTATCGTTCCAATATCCGGTACCAGACAGCTTCCTGCCGCGGTGCTTGTAATTCTCCAGATTTCTTCCTTATCCTTCCATGCCGTCAGAATAAATGGCAGAGAAAAAGAAATGCTGATCCTTCCTTCGTCCGCCAGACACTTCGTAATCGTCAGCGGTTCCAGATCAAGGATTTCACACCGGGTAATTTCAGACATGATCCCGTCCTTGTTGTCGATATATCCGATTTCCTTTAACATTGCCGGAAGCTCCCCCACTTCCTCGACTTTTGCGGAAATAACTTCCAATAATAAAGTTCCCGATAACTTGTTCAAAAGCTCCTGTCTGTTCATGTCCGTACCTAAAATGATGTTTTGGACGCAAAACACCATTTTCCTTTCTGTTATTTTTAATAGGAAATCACTTCGTAATTTCTCTATTTTTTTCTTACCTTTTTACTATACCATTTTCGGGAATAAAGCACAATTTATTTAAAAAATTTATTTTTAGACAAATTTATGCTATAATCAGTTATAATAAAAATTAAATTTTCATGATATAAGGAGTCCGATTTGATCAACAAAATACCTGATGAAAGATACAGCGTGGCTGACGAAGCCATCTATGACGCTTTCTTTCTCGTTCTGAAAGAAAAAGATTTAGACAAAATAACCGTGTCCGACGTGATAAAAAGAGCCGGTATCGTGCGCAGCACGTTTTACAATCACTATGAAAATATTCCGGCGCTGGTAACCGCCATCGAGGATAAGACGCTCCACGACATTTTTTCCCTTCTGGAAACCTTTCACCCGAAAGACGACTGGGATATGTGCCGTTCCTATTTTCTCACGATCTGCGATTATACCAGAACCAACCCGTTTTTGGCAAACCTTCTCGGAAGTCCCAGAGGCGACGGATTTTTTGAGAAAGCGATTTCCATGCTCCACGTCTATGTAAAAAAAGTGACGCAGAACACAACGCCTTCCCACCACAGCAGGGAAGAGATTTCCTACATGATCGCCTGCGCCATCGGGAGCAGTATCGGCGTACTCCACAAATGGATCCGGGAAAATTTTGAAGTTCCCCCGGAAACCATTGCGGATATCCTGACGCAGGTCTTTATGAACGGCACGCTTCCTTTTATTTCGTAGGAAGCGGCTCGTCGATCAGGGCTTCCTGCCTCTTGATCTTCTTTGTCGCGCTGCGGATAAACGGATTTTGGCGCACTACCAGCCCCGTGATCTTGCGGTAGGAAGGCTGGTTCTTATTGTATTTATCCAGAAACGCCTGTAATTCCGTGCGGATTTTTTCTTCGCTCATGTGTTTGGTGGAAACCACGTCCTGATCCGGATAAATCCTGGCGGTAAGTCCGTTATTTTCTCCGGTTACGATGACTTCTCCCACCAGTTTCCCGAGAGCCAGCTTATTTTCAATCTCCTCCGGGGAAATGTTTTCTCCGTTGGAAAGAATGATCAGGTTCTTGATACGTCCGTTGATAAAAAGGAAACCGTCCTCGTCCAGATATCCCTTATCTCCCGTGTGAAGCCAGCCGTCCCGCAACGTCTCGTTCGTCTCTTCCGGCATATGGTAATATCCCTTCATGACGCTGCTTCCTTTTACGAGAATTTCGCCGTCCTCAAAGGAAAGTTCCACGTTGGAAAGCGGTCTGCCGATCGAACCCGCCTTATGGTCTTTCGGGAGGTTGCAGCTGATGACCGGAGAACACTCCGACATACCGTACCCTTCCAAAACTTCAACGCCGTACTCGGCAAATTTCTCAATATAAAAAGGATCCAGATGAGCGCCGCCGGTAAATATGATCTTTAGATTTCCGCCAAATACTTTTGCCGCGATCACTTTTTTCGGAATAAGCGGTCCCGCCGCGGAAAGTTTCTTGTAGATGGTTTCCAGCATAAGAGGAACCATCAGCATTACGTCGGGCTTAAATACGCCCATGTTTTTTACCATATGAAGAAGCGAATCGTTAATGCAGACCGTCGCGCCCAACGAAAATCCTTTCAGCCAGTCCATCACCAGACAGAAAGCATGGTGGATTGGAAGGACGCTGAGCATGACCGTTCCCGGTTCTCTCGTGTAATCAACGGCGATCACGTTGGCTGCCAGATTGTTCTGGGTCAGCATAACGCCTTTGCTTTTTCCCGTTGTCCCGGACGTAAAGATAATGGTCGCGATATCCTCCGGCTGCGGGCGGTCCGAGTCGGCGTCATTCTCTTTGCCGGAAGATTTAAGCTCCGCCATGGACGCCGTTTTTTCATTCGGTATTTCCGTGTCTTCTTCCTGCAGGATCCAGATTTTTCTCAGCTTCGGACACTCTGCCTGTATTCCCTCCAGAAGCGCCATGCACTTCGGGCTTAAAAATAACGCTTCGGCGTCGGAACGGTTGATCAGATCGATCAGGTCTTCTCCCGGAAGTCCCGCGTCCAGAGGCACGGCAACCGTATTTCCCGTAACAATGCCGAGATAGCTTTCAATCCACTCCACGGAACTTGTCCCGATGAGCGCGATGTGCTTTCCCTGAAAGCCCTGCGCCAGCAGTCCTTTTCTTACTGCCATAACGTTTGCCATAAGCCCGCTATAGCTTCTTTCCAATATTTCCTTTTTATTCAGCCATTTTACGGCTGCAATATCCGAAAACTTTTTTTCGCTTTCTTCTACGATATCGCGGATAAGCATTCCCATCGTCTACCTCCTGCTCTGCATGATCATATGTTTTCCAGTAATTCGAGCGCCTGTCCGACCGTAAGGACTTTTAACGCGTTCTCCTCCTCAAGCTCCACGTCAAACGTATCCTCGAGTTCGCCTAAAAACGACATAAAGTCAAGGGAACTGAACCCCAGATCCTCGCGAAATCTCATGTCGTTCGTCATATCCTCCGGTTTTACCTCACAATACTGTGCTACGATTGTTTTGAACTGCATTTCCTGTGTCATTGTTTTCCTCCATAAAATTGATTTATTTTGTTTGATAGGAAATCGCGTTGCAATTTCTCTATCTTATTTGATAGGAAATCGCGTT
>JAMPBI010000171.1:4229-5627 GCA_023666775.1 Alistipes sp.
CGTTGCAATTTCTCTATCTTATTTGATAGGAAATCGCGTTGCAATTTCTCTATCTAATTTATATCTGTCTCATGATTTCCCCGATACTCATATCCGGTTCCGCGATACCCTTAAACAGGATACGCATCATATAGTAATATAAAAGTTCCATGTCATGCTCGTTTAAATGAACCGTCTGGTAGTGGTACGAGAAATTCATTCCGCCGTTTTCCGTATGGGACACGGTCAGATACATTTTCTTCGTCGCCGCGCCGTTGGCGAACCACTTGGAATGCTGCCGTATGTTTACCAGATGAGGATTGTCCATCTTGACCGGCATCGGCTGATAGGTGAGATAACAGCTTTCATAAACCGTATTTTCCGGCGTCTTGTAACGTTTTCTCATCTCCTCCTTTATCAGCGCCGGGTCGTAATTGCTGTGCATATAGATCCGGTTCTGTACGTTCTGGATCTCGTAAGCCGCCGCCAGAAATTCCGTGTCAGGCGTAATGACCGTTCTGCACGGGAACATGATCGTCCGGCTTCCTCCCGACGTCCATTCGTCATGGGTGGAACGCCTTGAAATAAAGTTTTCGATCGTGATGTCTTCCTGCCCGTTATTTACTTTGGACAAATAGGTACGGATCCCCAACAGCAGAAGGTTTGTCATCGAAAGCTGGTGGTTCATGCAAAAATCGATCAGGTTCCTTGTCGGTTCCGGCTCCAGGCAGTAATCCTTTACTTCCACAAACAAATTTTTCAGTTCGATATCGGCCGCCCTTAATTTCTCGTTTCCATACTTCTTTCTTGCCTCCTCCAAAACGGAAGGTCCCTGTATATCGGAATAAAGCGGTTCTCCCAATTCATCGAGCATATCGTCCCAGAACTTCTTGTCCTTCGCAAACCGCTTCTCACTGTTCGCCTTGCTTAAATCTTTTTTCAGGACTTCTTCAAAATCCGCCATATCCTTCGGATACTCCGATTGGAAGCGGTAATGGGTGTAAAGCTGCATAAGGTCGTTGATCATTACCACCAGACCGCACGAATCGATCAGTCTGTGATCCATATGTATAAAAAATCCGTTGTATCCTTCCGGAAGTTTTACCATCGTCACGTCGCAAAGGGGAATATCGTCCCCGTCGAACGTTTCGTAAGCCCACTGCTGCATAAGATTGTCTGCTTCGGCAAGGCTCATTCCGGATAAATCTTTCAGCGGAATGTCCCTTGTGTCTTTCTTGATTATGTACTGTTTGATCTCCCCGTTTTCATCGGGCTTTGTAAAACGGATCCGCATGCAGCCGTAACGCTCGATCTCCAACTGGATACATTTTTTCAACAGCCCGAAATCCAGTTCCGCTTTCAGCGACGCCACAACGCTGACGCCGGACACCTGCTGGGTCTTGTAATTCCGGATCCAGT
>JAMPBI010000172.1 GCA_023666775.1 Alistipes sp.
CCAGGGCCGCAAACAGGGTAATATATGAATATCAGAAAAAGGGATTAATTGAAAAGGTGAAGCGGGATTTTTATGTAGTGATAAGCATGGAAACGAAGCAGCCTGTCCTTTCGCGCTATCAGATAGGATCCAATTTGTTTTCGGATGCCTGTATCACACATCACAGCGCTTTTGAAGTATTTGGATATGGAAGTCAGGTGTTTTATGAGTGTTATGTTGCAACAGATAAACGGTTTTCGGATTTTGAATATGACGGAGTGTTATATCGTCGTGTAGAGCGTAAGCCGGATATAGAAATAACCATGCAGGGAAATATACGGGTAACATCTGTGGAGCAGACGGTGGTAGACAGTATTAGGGATTTTGAAAAGATTGCAGGTCTGGAAGAGGTAATACGCTGTATGGTGCTGGTGCCGGGCTTGAATGAAGAGAAAGTGATGGAATGTCTTGCAAGAAATAACAATGGATTTCTGTATCAGAAATGCGGATTTCTATTTGAACAGTTGAAAGAGGAATTTAATTTTTCCTCTAAATTTTTTGAGGTGTGTGAGAAATATTCCTCCGGTGCAAAGAGATATTTGATGAAAGAGTCACAGGATAATGTCTTTCATAAACGTTGGAAACTGTATGCTCCGTTGTCGTTGAGGGGACTGATAGATAAAGGAATTGGTGATTATAATGCAATTGGATAGATTAATTCTTGGCAGAATAGCAAAAGAACTGGGATTTGTGAGAGATACACTGGAAAAGGTTTGTCGTTTGGCAGATGTTTTGAAGTTTATAGAAACAGATGAGTTTCTGTCAAAGAGAATTGCCCTAAAAGGAGGTACAGCCATTAATCTTACTATTTTTGATTTACCAAGACTTTCGGTTGACATTGATTTGGATTATTGTGGGAATATCAATAGGGAGAAAATGCTTGAGGACAGAGATGTTATTACAGGCAAAATCAGCAAGTATATGACAGCAAACGGATATGTTTTAAGTCCAAAATCCAAGAACTATCATGCGCTGGATTCATTTGTGTATGAGTATTTAAATTGTGGTGGAGTAAAGGATAATCTTAAGATTGAGATTAACTATATGCTTCGTTGTCATGTGCTTCCGGTAGCGGGAAGAAAAGTGAAACTGCCATGGAGTGAAGAGGTGCTTACAGTGCTTTCAGTAGCACCATTGGAGATATTTGCTTCTAAAACCGTAGCATTGCTTACGAGAACGGCACCGAGAGATTTATATGATATGCATAATATGGTCAAATATGGGCTGTTTGATGAAAGTGAGGAAGAAATGCTTCGTAAATGTGCTGTGTTTTATAGTGCAATCGGAGCAGAGCAGCCACCGAAAAAATTTGAGCTTGATAGTATTGTAAAAGTTTCATCACAGCAGATTAAGCGTGATCTGGGTCCGGTGCTTCGTAAGGGAGAACGATTTGACTTGGAATTGGTTCAGCAGGAGGTTCAGGAATATCTCGCATCTATCCTGGTGCCGACAAAAGGAGAAGAACTATTCTGGAAAGCTTTTTCAGAAGGAAATTATCATCCGGATTTAATATTTGGAGAAAGCAATGAACTTGTAAATATTGCAAGGCACCCTATGGCATTGTGGAAGTGCAGGAATAGGGCGGAAAACATAAAATGAAATAATTATGTGGAATGAAGATTTTACACCTATTGCAAAAATTCAAGAATAGTGGTACAATAGTTATTGACTTAAAGTCAATAACTATCAACAAGGAGGTACGCTAAAAATTGGCAAGACCTGTAAAAAAAGCACCGGCTGAATGGAGAAGGGATATTTTAAATGCCGCGCAGAGCTTGTTTCTTTTGAAAGGATATGAGGAAACTTCCATCTCCGATATTATGGACATGGCGGGCGGCGCGAAGGGAATGTTTTACCGTTTTTTTCAAACGAAAGAAGATGTTATGCATGAATTGGGAAATCGTATGTTTTTTGAAAATAATCTTTTTGATATGATTAAAGAGCGTACTGATCTGAACGGATTAGAAAAGATCCGATCGTTGCTGGTGCTGAACCAATCCGATGAAGAACGGAATCATTTGAATATGCAGGCAGTCTCAATCCTGAAAGATCTGCATATTTTAGCCGCGGCAGTAGAAGAGAACAGAAGGGTACTTACTCCTTTATGGTTGGAATTGTTGGAGGAAGGCAAAAAAGACGGTTCTATCAAAACGGAATATACGAAAGAGCTTTCCGAACTTCTGCCGCTCATCAACTTCTGGCTGATGCCGACGGTATTTCCGGCAACGGGGGAAGAGCTACATCATAAATACCGTTTTGTGATAGAAGTATTGGAACATATGGGGCTGCCGATTTTCGGTGATGAGGCCGTATCCTTTACCGAAAAATTTATTGATGATATTTCAGGAGGAAATAAGCCGTGACACAGAAATTGTTTACCGGGAATTTTGTGCTTCTTATTTTAGGGCAGGTGACGTCATTGTTCGGAAATTTCATATTGAAACTTGCGCTGTCTATGTATGTACTGGAAGCGACGGGTTCAGCCGCTATATTTGCAGGGATATTGTCTGCTGCCACAATCCCGACGATTGTTCTTTCGCCATTGGGCGGCATTCTTGCGGACCGAGCGGACCGGCGCAATATTATGGTTGCGCTTGACGGGTTAACGGGTGTGTCGGTTTTATGCGCGGCGCTTCTTTTGTCGGAAGGAAATGCTCTCACCGTAATAAGCGCGCTGCTTATTATACTTTCCGTTTTGGGGGCGTTTGAAACGCCTACGGTACAGGCGTGTATTCCGACGATGTTACAAGGTGACAACATAATGAAAGGGAATGCTGTTGTAAATCAGGTAGCTTCCTTGTCTTACCTGACGGCTCCGATGTTAGGTGGCGTACTGTATGCGATATTTGGTTTAAAGCCTGTTATGTACGCAAGCGTCGTCTGTTTTTTCGCCACGGCTTTATTTGAGTGCTTTATAAAGCTAAATTATCAACGCTCACCGTGCAAGGGTGGTGTGCTGTCGGTTGTTAAGGAGGATTTCCTGTCAAGTATGCGTTATATTTCAAAAGAGCAGGCTGATATTTCAAAAATGCTGCTTTTAACCGCGATTTCAAGATTTTTTGTAATGGGTATCACCATAGTCGGATTGCCTTTTATTGTGCGTACCGTTCTCGGACTGAATGCGCAATATTACGGGGCGGCGGAAAGCGCGTTAGCGGTTGCCACGATTTTAGGGAGCGTTGCCGCAGGACTCCTTACAGGAAAATTGAAAATACATAGATTATCCGCTCTGCTTGCTTCTATGGGAATTTTTATGGTCCCGGCAGGGATTGTTTTCCTATGTCCGGCAGGTCCCATTATAAAATATGTTGTCACGATTATTTCTTTTTGCGGTATGCAGGTCGTGATCAGCATTTTTTCCATTTTTGCGGTTTCCCTTATACAACAGAGGACTCCGAATCATCTGATCGGAAAAGTGATGGCGTATACGTCTGCCGTTACATTATGTGTTCAGCCTATAGGACAGATGGTATATGGGGTTTTGTTTGATAAATTTAGCGATAGGATTTATTTATGTTTGATACCGACTGGGATAATTGTATGTGCCGTTGGTTTGTCTGCGGAAGGATTTTTTAGGAAGATGGAAGAGGGAATTTACAGATAAAAAAATTTCTATGAGAAAGACGGAGAGAAATATCGAGGCGAAATATCTTTTTGTACTTGAATGTTAAGATACATTTGGTATATAATAAAAGAAAAAATGGTATAAAATAACCGAAATATCTTTTAGAAGGGATCTAAATGATGGAGATAGAGATTAAGCGGGATTATTATCTGAATCAAATGGTAAATCGTAAAAATAATGGTTTAATAAAAATCGTGACCGGTATCCGAAGATGTGGAAAGTCGTATTTGCTGCGTATTCTATTTAAAAATTCTTTACTTGCGGACGGAGTGGCGCCGGATCATATTATAGAAATGGCGTTTGATTTATTTGACAATATGGAATACCGTGACCCGCGGGTGTTTTATCCGTGGATAAAGGAACAACTTAAAGACGATGGAAAATATTATATTTTGTTGGACGAAGTTCAGATGCTTGGAGAATTTGTCAGCGTGCTGAATGGACTCGCGGATAAAAAGAACTGTGACATATATGTATCGGGCAGTAACGCAAGATTTCTGTCAAGGGACATCGCTACGGAATTTGGCGGCAGGGGTGATGAGATTCATATGTACCCGCTTAGCTTTTCTGAGTTCATGTCAGTGTATAACGGGAATAAGTATGACGGGTGGAATGAATATGTATCTTATGGCGGAATACCGCAGGTTGTTCTTGCCGATACAGAGGAACAGAAAGTGGCGTTACTTGACAATCTTTTTAAAGAAACTTATATCCGCGATATCGTAAAGCGTAATAAAATCAGAAATGTCGATGAAATGGAAGCGCTGCTTAATATTCTTTCCTCAGCGATCGGTTCTCTTACGAATCCGAATAAATTGAAAAATACATTTAAAAGTGTGGGCAATTCTAAGATTACGGCAACGACCATAACAAAATACATCGAGTATCTGGAAGACGCGTTTTTAGTGGAATCAGCAAAAAGATATGATATTAAGGGCAAGGCATATATAGGAACGCCGCTTAAATATTATTTTATGGATATGGGACTTCGTAATGTGCGTATCAATTTCCGCCAGATGGAAGTGACGCATTCTATGGAAAATGTTATATATAATGAACTGCGTATGCGTGGCTACGGTGTAGATGTGGGTAATCTGACAATCGTCGAGACGGACAAGGCGGCAAAGGCGGCAAAGAAACATCTGGAAGTGGATTTCATTTGCAGCAAAGGTTCAAAAAAGTATTATATCCAATCGGCGTACCTTCTTGAAACAGAGGAAAAGACCGTGCGGGAGTTACGACCACTTATGAAGATCCATGATTCTTTTAAGAAAATTGTGATTACGTCGAATACTCCCAGACCTTTTTATAATGAAGAAGGAATATTGATAATGAGCGTCTATGATTTTCTGCTAAATGCAGAGTCCCTCGAGTTTTAAAGTTCCGTTTTTACAATATGCGCCAGCAGCGCCTTACACCCGAAAAGAACGTCGTCATACGTTTCATCAAAATTTCCCGTATACCACGGATCGGCGATATCTCTGTCTTTTCCCGCAAAGGAGAGCAGAGCGGTTATCTTCCCGTCAGGATCGCCTCCCGCGATACGCTGCATATTGCGGATATTGGCTCTGTCCATTCCAATCAGGTAGTCATACTCTTGGTAATCGTCCGCCGTCATCTGCACTGCGCGGTGGGGAATGACGGCAATGCCTACGGAACGAAGTTTGCTCACGGTTCCGTGGTGGGGAGGATTGCCGATTTCTTCCCTGCTGGTGGCTGCGGAATAAATATAAAATTTGTCCTCAAGATGTTTTTCCCGGACAAGATGGGTCATAACGCTCTGCGCCATGGTGCTGCGGCAAATGTTGCCGTGGCACACGAAAAGAATTTTTATCATATCTTTTATATCCCTTCATAAGCCTACAAACCTTGATTTTTTCAGGCTTTTTGGCATTTTTTTCATTTTTGGTTTTTTACCCTTAGTCTGCGTAATCCGTTATAAATCTACG
>JAMPBI010000173.1 GCA_023666775.1 Alistipes sp.
AAACGGCTAGAATAAAGGCTTTTTGTGCAAAATATATAAGAAAGTATAGAGAGGATACTATGACGCAAATAAAAGATTTCATGAACAATAAAAACAAGACGGCAGATATAATAGCGGCAGCAGTATTACTGGCGGTGTTTACTGTCGTTTTTGTGATGTGGGGGGGCATAAAGAGTGTTAATTTTTGCGATGAGATTTACACTTATATTTTATCTAATTCAAATAATGAGTTTTTAACGTTTCAGTTAGAAGCGGAGAGATGGTACAGCGGCGATGAGATCAACCACATTTTGTCAGCCGAAGACGGGTTCCGGTTTGGTCAGGTTATGCTGAACAACAAAGGGGACGTCCATCCTCCGATGTATTATTTTGTAATTCATTTTCTTTCTGTTCTTTGCGCGGGAAGCAGTTCAAAATGGATCGGTCTTGCGGCAAACTGGATTTTTGCCGCGGTAAGTCTGATCGTTCTTTACACATTCATAAAAAAAATAACGGATAAAAGGGGAATTGCCATAGGTGCATGTCTCATATATATTTCTTCCCCTGCCGTGTTATCTACAAATATGTTTCTCAGAATGTACGGCATGTTTTCCATGTGGGTGCTGATTTTTGTATATTTAACCTGCCTGCTGGAACAATGTAAAGAAGGGCAGCGAAAGTGGCATTTATATGTTCTTCTTGGCGCCGCAACATTTTTCGGATTTCTGACGCAGTATTATTTTGCGGTATTCTGTGTAATATTCACATTTTTATATTGTCTGTATCAATTATTTACAAAGAAATGGAAGCGGTGTATTCCTTATGTAGGAAGTCTGGCGGCTTCCGTGGTTGTCGCCACGCTGTTTTGGAAGACATGGGTAAGGCATATGTTTTCAGGGTATCTTGGCGGCGCCGTTAAGGAGAATGCTTTTCAGTTTGGAAAAATATTTCATTCTATAAAATATGGGTTTATACACATGTTTACATTGATGTATAACCATCTTGGCATTGTAGCGGGGATCGTTATGGTCGCGGCAGTTATTTTTCTGATCATAAAAAGGGACGGTCATTTAAAATATATATTGTCACTTTTTATTACTGCTGCGCTTTATTCTGTTGCAGTAGTCCATCTTACGCCGGTTCATTTGCTCAGTTACCGGTATTTTTTCCCAATCGTGGTGATTGCATACGCCGCGGAAATTCTTGCGGTGTACTTTTCTCTGGAATATCTTGTCAGGGGTAAAAGCGCAATGATTACGGCAGCGTTATGTGTCGTATTAACCGTTCTGAATATTATCCGTCCTATATATGATAAGGACTCTGTGATGTATGTGGACTTAAAAGGAACCTATCGGGCGCAGATGGAGGTTTTAGATGAAAATAAACATATTCCGTGGGTGTATTTCGGTTATGAAAATGCCATGATGACCGAGCTGATGTATGACGCGGTCATGGCGGATAAATTTATCATGGTAAATTACGAGTCTTCGTTTTTGAGTGATAAAGATATTGCTCCGGGCAGTGAATTTTTATTATTTGCCGAAACCGGGACAAACTATGAGCAGGACGCGTTGTTGTATGCAGAAGCATGTTTTCCGGGGCAGTTGGAGATCTCGCAGCTTACGGAAAAGGGTCTTTTAAATGTTTATAAAGTAAAGCATATCGTTAAATAGGAGTATAAAAATGAAACAAATTAATAACAAAAAAGAAATCGGATTAAACGCTCTTGCGCTTATACTGACGGTTGCCGTTGTGACAGGGGTATTCGTCTACTGGGGAAATCATAAGATCATCTGGTTCTGCGATGAGATTTATTCGTATTTTACGGCAAATTCCGGTTCCGGTCTGGGACCGAGGGTAACTTACGGGACTTGGTATGATGGGGATTTTGTCATTGACGATATGAGCCCGGAAGCGGGACAGTTTTTCCGAAGAACGATAAATAACGTGAAAGTGGACGACCACCCGCCGGTTTATTTTCTGACCATGCATGCGGCGTCGCTTATAGCGGGGAGAAGCAACTCAAAATGGATCGGGCTTTCCATAAATCTGATCTGCGTGATCGGTATCAGCATATTCGCGTATTTTGTTTTTTATATGATCACAAGAAAGAAGCCGGCGGCTGCTGCATTGTCTATAGCGCTTTGTATTTTGCCGTCCATGCTTACAAACGGTATGCTTATAAGAATGTACTGTATGATGACGGCATGGGCAATGTTATATGTTTTTTTAAGTTACCTTGTTATGCAGGAAAATGTGAATAAGTGGCTGAAACTGTTCTTGTATCTGGCACTTTCGGGTACGACGGCATTCGGATTTCTGACGCAGTACTATTTTGCCGTGTTTGCGGTGGGATTTACCGCGATATATACGATTTACTGTATTATAAAGAAGAAATGGAAAAGCATAGCCTGCTATATTGTATCAATGATACTGGCGGTAGGCATGGCGACCGTGCTGTGGGAAGAATGGATCGATCAGATTTTTTACCGTTACTGCGGTGAGGAAGTGATGTCAAAAGCGGGCGATTTTTCCAATCTGCTGCATGAGTTGTTTATCGGCTTCACATTCCTTCCGAAGCTGATGTTTTATAAGTTCTGGATTTTGGGTTCCGTTCTTGTGATCGCGGGTCTTGTTTTTCTGATCGTTAAGAAAAATAAAAATCTTCCGATCATTATTATGCTGTTGGGGGGATCGCTGTTTTACAGTGTTGTGATCGCCCATGTAACGCCGAGTTTTTATTTGGACTACCGCTATTTTTATATGGCGGCGGCGATCGGTTATATGGCGGCGCTGATGATTTTTATCGGCTGCGCGGAATATCTGACGCAGGATAAAATGAAACAATATGCCGTTTATGCAATCCCGGGATTTTTTATTATTTTTAATATTCTTGTTTCCCAATTTGACGAATCGTCTATGGGATATGTGGACAAGACGGGAGAATACCATCAGAAGATCGCCGCGTTAAAGGAACTTGGAAATATCCCATGGGTGTATTACGGGTATGAGAACTGGACTATGATGGAAAATTATTATGATTTCCCGTTGTGTGAAAAGTATATCGTCTATAATGACATGTTTGATTTTGAAGGCTGTCCCGCGGAAGGGGAGGATTTCCTTTTCATGCTGGATACCCGCTGGTATAAGGACGAGGCGAAGCAGGCGATTCTGGACAAGGTTCTGGACGTTGCGGGCTGCGACCACGAGATCGAGTTTCTTTTTTCAAAAGGCTCGGAAATTTACCGGATACGTCACAAATAAGAATAATGAGGTAAAGAACGCCATAAAATGTACAAAACGTTTTATGGTGTTTTTTCATGCAATTTCTTGTTTATGTATCGGATTTTATCATTCCCTTTACAATATTTTACATAGTGGGGTTCGGACTTCTGATGAAGTGCAATGTGTACGACAGTTTTGTGACAGGCGCAAAAGACGGCATGAAAACGGTGGTTGAGGTAATGCCTACGCTGATCGGTCTTATGGTAGGCGTGGGCGTACTCCGCGCGTCGGGTTTTCTTGATTTTGTCTGTGGTCATCTGGCGTCTGTCGCAGAGTTTCTTCATTTTCCGGGAGAACTAATTCCTCTCGCCATCGTGCGGCTGTTTTCTTCTTCGGCGGCGACAGGGCTTGCGCTCGATATTTTCAAAGAGTTCGGAACGGATTCTTATACCGGGCTGGTGGCGTCGATTATGATGGGGTGTACGGAAACGGTGTTTTATACCATGTCGGTTTATTTTATGACCGCAAAGATCAAAAAGACAAGATGGACCCTGCCGGGAGCGCTGCTTGCCACCTTCGCGGGTTTGGTCGCCAGTGTTGTGATCGGGGGAATGATGTCGTGAGAAAGTGTGGGGTATAGACGGTGAAATTGGCACGCAGGGTATTGACAAATGATTTTATGTACGTTATAGTAGTAGCATAATTAGTGAAAATCTTCGTCTGCATTCTTTGCAGATAGAAAATCTTTGGCATATCGCCAACATTTTCACTTTGAAATATTATTGTTGGCGGGTGTCGAAGCGTTATATTTTTTGGTATACCTTCTGTCCCGCCGGAACAGGAGGAAGAATGAACAATACAAACAAAAAATTTGAGGAACTTGACGTTATTGATGATTTTCTGATGAACGCCGTGGCAACAGACCCGGAGGTGGGAGAGGATTTTTGTCGGACGATCCTGTCGGTACTGTTGCAGAGGAACATCAACAAACTCCGCGTGGAGGCGCAGAAGACGATTCCCGCAAATGTTCCCGGACTTCGGGGAATACGCATGGACGTGGAAATCATAGAGGAAATCACGGAGGAAAAAAGAGAGGGAAGCGGACCCGCCATGAATATCTATGATATTGAACCGCATTTGCAGAACGACATGAACTTTGCGAAACATAATCGGTTTTATCAGGCAAAGATAGACAGCCGTCTTATGAAAAGTGGGGAAACGGATTTTTCCAAATTGCCGGATTTATATGTGTTGACCATTACGAATTTTGACGTGTTTGGAAAAGATTATATGATGTACAGGGTTCACAATCGGTGCGAGGAATTGCCGGAACTGGAATATGACGACGGACTTCAGTTTCTGTATTTCTACACCGGTGGAACAAAAGGCGGAAATAACGAAATTAAGGCAATGCTGCGATACTTGCAGAAAAGTACGGAGGAGAGCATAACGAGTGAGGCAACGAAGAAGCTGCATGAATATGTGAGTAAAGTCAGAGTCGCGCCGGAGGTGAGAGAAGAGTATATGAGATTTGAGGAATTGATGGAATATGCGAGAGAACAGGGAAGAGAACAAGGTAAAGAACTGGGTAAAGAATTGGGTAGAGAAGAAGGCAGAGGGCAAGGTAAGGCACAGGGAAAGGTGGAGGAAAGCAGAAATATATTGATTGATATACTGGAACAATATGGTAAATTTCCAGAAGAGCTTAGAAAGACAATAGAAGAAGAGAACGATCTGGAAAAACTGAGAAGCTGGATCCGGTTGGCGGCGAAGTCGGATTCGATTGAGGAATTTATGAGTAAGTGTAATATAAGAGATTGTATGAACGTATCCGAATAGATAAGGAGAGAGGGCTTCCTGTAAGAACAGAGTTTATGGGAAGTCCTTTTTTAAAATGTCAAGGATAAAAAATGGGTATTAATTGCTGCATGGATATGTAGGTAAAGTCAGAGTCGCGCCGGAGGTGAGAGAAGAGTATATGAGATTTGAGGAATTGATGGAATATGCGAGAGAACAGGGTAAGGCACAGGAAAGCAGAAACACCTTGATTGACTTGCTGGAACAATACGGCAAACTTCCGGCAAAGCTTAGAAAGACAATAGAAGAAGAGAACAATCTGGAAAAACTGAGAGACTGGATCCGGTTGGCGGCGAAGTCGGATTCGATTGAGGAATTTATGAGTAGGATATAATGCAGTATTAAGAAATAAGGATTTGTGGATTGTATTTTATAAAAACATTTTCAACGGATATGGCGAAAAACATAATTCCATAGTCGGTTATTTCACGGGTTTATCGATATTTGTAAATTTTCATTCCAATATGTAATGTAGAAAACAAGGTTGACATCTTTTGGGAGGAAAAATATAATAGAAAATGTATAAT
>JAMPBI010000174.1 GCA_023666775.1 Alistipes sp.
TCGGAAGCGACCACGGCGTCAAAGGAAACGCCGCCGGCATACAGGCTGTTCAGGTATTCCTTTGCCCGCAGGATATCCTTGTGGCAAAGCTGCATAAATTCGTTCCTCAGAGGCATATGATTTAATTCCAGCGCCTTTTTGTAGCCCGCCAGTTTGTTCAGACCGCTCTGGGACGCGCTGGTATACAGATAGACGATATCCCTGCAGCCGCTTTTGATCAGACTGTCCGTAACGGAGTAGACGGCGGTCTCGTCGTCGCACTGGGTACAGTAAATGTTGTCGCCCTCCAGATAGCAGTTCACCAGCATGACGGGAACGGATTTTGCCGCTTCCGTGATGTAGGAATTGTTGGAAGGTTCGGCGTCGAGAAACTTGGAACCCACGAGTATGATTCCGTCAACACGCTTGGAGATCAGCAGTTCGGTATAGTTCTTCTTCGTCTCGTGGCTCGTGCCGGTACAGCATAAGATACAGTCATAGCCCTGGATACGAAGCTCCTGCTCCAGATAATATACGGCGTTGGCAAGATAAACGTCGGAAGAGTCGGTACACATGATACCGATGGTCCTCATGGTGTTCAGCCCCAGTCCTCTCGCGAATACGTTGGGAGTGTAGCCAAGTTCGTCCATGACGTCCAATACGCGCTGTTTCGTTTTTTCGCTGACATTGTTATTACCGTTTAAGACTCTGGAAACAGTGGCGATGGAAACACCTGCCTTCTTGGAAACATCATAAATGTTCATGGACAACCTCCTTATAGAAATAAGCGGCAGTTCGGGGGAAAACATGCTTTCCGTTTTCCGCCGGCAATAAATTGCCGTAATGTAAGCACTTACATGTTGATTATTTAATTATACAATGGTAAAATAAATAATACAAGTAGGTTTTTTACAAAAATAATAAAAAAATACATTGACTTCTTGTGATTTTCACTATAGAATTGGATATGTAAGCACTTACAAACGAAATTTCGCGAAAAAAGAATGTAAGCGCTTACATTTGACGCGTAAAGAAAATACATACTACGGGTAACAAAAGGGCAAGTCCCTAAATTATAAATAAGGAGACAAGAAAATGCAAAGATTAAACAAATCAATTACAAAGGCTGTAGACAGACCGGTCAAGGTGCTTCAGTTCGGCGAGGGTAATTTCCTTCGCGCCTTCGTTGACTACATGTTCGATGTAACCAACGAGAAGACGGATTTTAACGGCGGCGTGGTCATCGTTAAACCGATCGAGTTTGGCAACCTTGACCGTTTCCACGAGCAGGAGTGTCAGTATACGCTTCAGTTACGAGGTATCGAGAACGGCGAACCGAAGAAGGTTACCAGACAGATCACGACGGTCGTGGACGCGGTGGCTGCCATCGATGATTATGACAAGTATGTGGAGTATGGAACATGTGAGACGTTAAAAGTTATCGTTTCCAATACAACAGAAGCAGGTATTGTATTTGATGAAAACGATAAGTTTGACGCAAAGCCTCCGAAGACCTATCCGGGCAAGCTGACCAAGCTGCTCTATGAGCGTTACAAGAAGTTTAACGGCGCGGCGGATAAGGGACTTGTACTGATCCCTTGCGAGCTGATCGCCGACAACGGTATTGAATTAAAGAAATGCATTAATCAGTTTATCGACCTCTGGGGACTGGAAGAGGGATTTAAGAACTGGGTGGACACAACCTGTTCTTTCTGCCCGACGCTGGTTGACCGTATTGTTCCGGGATATCCGAGAGACGAGGCAGATGCGCTCTGCGAAGAGTTCGGATATGAGGATCAGCTCATCGACGTAGGCGAGTTATTCGGTCTGTGGGTTATCGAGGCGGATAAGAATATTTCCCTGGAGGATTTAAAGAAGGTTCTTCCTTTCGACAAGGCAGGACTTCCGGTCGTATTTACGGAAGACCATCATCCGTATAAGGAAAGAAAGGTGCGTATCCTCAACGGTTCCCACACATCGTTCGTACTGGCTTCCTTCCTTGCGGGCAACGATCTTGTAAAGCAGTCCATGGACGACGCGGTGATCCGTAAATATATGGAAGAAACGCTGTTTGACGAAGTGATCCCTACGCTGTCCCTTCCGGAAGCGGAGTGCAAGGAATTTGCGAACGCGGTGATCGAGCGTTTCCAGAATCCGTATATCAAGCATAAACTTTTAGATATTTCATTAAATTCCGTTTCCAAGTGGGAAGCAAGATGTCTGCCGTCCTTCCTCGGCTATGTTAAGAAGTTTAACAAGCTTCCGAAGTATTTAACCTTCTCCATCGCCGCGCTGATGAGCTTTTACGCAACGCAGAAAGAAGGAGAGGTAAACGGAGGAAGATGTCTGGTAGGCAGCAGAAACGGCGAGGAGTATTTCATTCGTGACGATCAGGCGGTTCTTGATTTCTTTGTGGAAAATTCCGCTAAGAGTCCGGAAGAATTTGCCAAGGCTTATCTGGGACATACCAAGTTCTTCGGCGGCGAGGATCTTACCAAAGTTGACGGACTGGTAGACGCCGTTGCGGGATATATTGCGGATATCCGCGCAAGAGGCATGAAAGCGGTTGTCAGCGATTTAACAAAATAATTAGGAGATAGGTATATGCAGGAAATAATTAAGATTAATGCCAATGACAATGTTGCCGTAGCGCTGAAACCGATCGCGAAGGGTACAAGCCTGAACGTTGCGGGCGAGACGGTTGTGACGGCGGAGGATATCCCGCAGGGACATAAATTTGCCGTGAAGCCGATAAAGCAGGGCGAACCGGTTATCAAATACGGTTTCCGGATCGGCAACGCGCAGGCGGATATTCCGGTTGGTACATGGATCCATACACATAACATTAAGACCGCTCTGGGGGATCTTTTAGAGTATGAATACCACCCGACGGGCGTAGACGTAACGCCGACGGAAGAAGCGTTTTTTGACGGTTATGTGCGCGGTAACGGTAAATACGGCGTCCGTAACGAAGTATGGATCATTCCGACGGTCGGCTGCGTGAACTCCGTTGCGAAGTCCATCGAGGCAAGGGCGAAGGAAATGTTAAAGGACTTCCCGAACGTGGAGGAAGTGGTAGCGTTTACCCACCCTTACGGCTGTTCCCAGATGGATAACGACCAGGAGAACACAAGAACGATCCTCGCGGATCTGATCAACCACCCGAATGCGGGAGCCGTTCTGGTGCTGGGACTCGGCTGCGAGAACAGCAACATTCCGGTGATGATGGATTACATCGGCGAATACGACGAGAAGAGAGTCGGATTTATTGTCAGTCAGGAACATGACGACGAGATCGAGGCGTCTCTTGACAAATTAAAAGAACTGATGGCGTATGCGAACGGATTTACAAGAGAGCCGGTCAACGCGAAAGAACTCGTGATCGGATTAAAGTGCGGCGGTTCCGACGGACTTTCCGGCATTACCGCCAATCCGCTGGTCGGTTCGTTCTCCGATATGCTGATCTCGAAAGGCGGTACGACCATTCTTACGGAAGTTCCGGAGATGTTCGGAGCGGAGACGCTTCTTATGGACCGCTGCGCGGACGAGGAATTGTTTGATAAAACCGTTCATCTGATCAATGATTTTAAGAATTACTTTAAGAGCCACGACGCCGTTATTTACGAGAACCCTTCACCGGGCAACAAAAAGGGCGGTATCTCCACGCTGGAGGATAAGTCCTTGGGCTGTACGCAGAAGTCGGGTTCCGCTATGGTAAGAGGCGTGTTGAAGTACGGCGAGAAAGTTTCCACAAAGGGCTTAAACCTTTTAAGCGCGCCGGGAAACGATCTGGTCGCGGCAACGGCGCTTGCTTCCTCGGGAGCGCATATCGTACTGTTTACCACGGGACGGGGAACGCCGTTCGCGTCGCCGGTACCGACGGTTAAGATTTCCACCAACTCGCAGCTCAACGGCAAGAAGAACAACTGGATCGATTTCAACGCGGGCGAGCTTGTGGAAGGTCAGACCATGGAAGACATGACCAAGAAAATGTTTGATTATGTGTTGTCCGTGGCGTCCGGTAAGAAAGTAAAGGCGGAAGAAAAAGGCTTCCATGATTTCGCAATCTTTAAGCAGGGAGTCACGCTGTAACAGGACAGAATGAATTGACAAAATCTTCCTGGGATTTTATAATAGTAATAGTATGTTTTAGTAAATAAGATAGAGAGATTGCGGCGCAATTTCCTATCCAATAAAAAAGGAGATATGTGGAAATGAACAAAGTAGTAGAAGATCTTGGTAAAATCGGTATTGTACCGGTTATCGCGCTGGATGACGCAAAAGACGCCGAGCCGCTTGCAAAGGCTCTGATCGACGGCGGACTTCCATGTGCGGAGGTTACATTCAGAACGGCAGCGGCGGAAGAGTCTATCCGTATCATGGCGTCCAAGTTCCCGGAACTGATCGTCGGCGCAGGTACGGTTCTTACACCGGAGCAGGCTGACCGCGCAATGAATGCGGGAGCGAAGTTTATCGTAAGCCCGGGTCTTAATCCGAAGGTTGTAAAGCATTGTATCGACAAGGGTTATCCGATCGTTCCGGGTACAAGCAACCCTTCCGATGTGGAAGTTGCCATTGAACTGGGACTTGACGTTGTGAAGTTCTTCCCGGCAGAGGCGGCAGGCGGACTGAACATGATCAAATCCATGGCGGCGCCTTATACCAACATGAAGTTTATGCCGACAGGCGGTATCAATGCCAATAACTTAAAGTCTTATCTTGACTTTGGCAAGATCGTTTGCTGCGGCGGTTCCTGGATGGTAAAGAAAGACCTTGTCGCGGCAGGTGATTTCGCGGGGATTGAGAAGCTCACAAGAGAAGCGGTAGATACCATGCTTGGTTTTGAGGTAAAGCATATCGGTATCAACTGTGTTGACGAGAAGGACGCGACCGAGGTTGCGGACGCGTTCGCGGGAATGTTCGGTTTTGAAAAGAAGGTTGGCAACAGCTCGATTTTCGCGGGTACGGGTCTTGAGATCATGAAGAACCCATACCTTGGAAAGAACGGTCATATCGCGATCGCGACAAACTATATCCAGAGAGCGATCTACCATCTGGAGAAGAGAGGCTGTGAATTTGATATGGATACAGCCAAGTACGACGCTAAGGGCAATATGAAGGCAATTTACTTCAAGGGCGAGTTTGGCGGATTTGCGTGCCACCTTGTTCAGAAGTAAGCAAAATATAATATAATAAATGGAGGATTATTAAAAATGGCTAAAGTTGTGACAATGGGCGAAATTATGTTGAGATTATCAACACCGAACCACGAGAAGTTTATTCAGGCTGACGAGTTTGACGTATGCTACGGCGGCGGCGAGGCAAACGTTGCGGTTTCCCTTGCAAATTACGGACATGAGGCTGAGTTCGTTACGGCGGTTCCGAACAACGAGATCGGCGAGTGTGCTACGGCAGCTTTAAATAAGTACGGCGTTTCTACCAAGAACGTTGCGAGATGTGGTGAGAGACTTGGTATCTACTACCTTGAGTCAGGCTGTTCAATGAGACCTTCCAAGGTTGTATATGACAGAGCCCATTCTTCAATTTCAACG
>JAMPBI010000175.1 GCA_023666775.1 Alistipes sp.
GCCCAGACGATCAGAAAATAATCCACATATCCCATGGTCTGAATAACCGACAGCTCATAATCCAGACGTTCTCTTAAAGACGTTTCACAATTTTCGCCGTAACGTTTTTTCAGACCCTCGTAGCACAAATGGTTCAAATAAGACCACGAGTCAAACCCTTCCGGCACGTCAAACTTCGGGAGTTTTGTCACGCCAAATTCAATCTCCACATTGCAGCGCTCGGCAATCTTATGGGTGTTCTCAAGACTTTCCGGCGCGTAAGGGAACAATTCCGCCATCTCCTCGGGAGACTTGCAGTAATACTGTCCGCCTTCATAGCGCATTCGGTCCTCGTCCGACACCTTCTTCTGGGTCTGTATGCACAGCAGGATATCGTGCGCCTCCGCGTCGGAAGCATAAGTATAATGCACGTCGTTCGTGCATACCAGAGGGATATCCAGTTCCCTGCTCATGCGCACAAGCTGCTGGTTTACATATTTCTGCGTATCAATGCCGTGATCCTGTAATTCCAGAAAGAAATTATTTTCACCGAAAATATCAATAAATTTCCTTGCGGACTTACACGCCTCATCGTACATTCCCATAGCAAGATACTTGGGAATCTCGCCGGCAAGACAGGCGCTTAACGCGATAACGCCCTCGTGGTATTCCCTTAAAACCTCGGCGTCCACTCTGGGCTTATAATAAAAACCTTCCACGAAACCTTTGGAAACGATCTTCGACAGATTTTTATAGCCCACATTGTTCTCCGCAAGCAGAACCAGATGGTTATAGCGGTCCTCGCCGGAAGAAATTTCCTTGTCAAACCGCGAACCGGGAGCCACATACACCTCGCAGCCGATTATGGGTTTGATCCCGATTTCCCGCGCCGCCCGGTAAAAATCGATCACGCCGTACATAACGCCGTGATCCGTAATGGCGATACTGTCCATACCCAGTTCTTTCGCTCTCGCCACGATCTCTTTAATTTTACTGGAACCGTCCAGCAGGCTGTATTCCGTATGGACGTGCAGATGTGTAAAATCCATGTGCCTTCAAACCTCTATTTCTTCTTAAACACCAGAAATTTACTTAAAAAGTAATTACCGACCGTCACTACCACCATGGACGTGGCAAGGGCAATATAATGGTGGATACCCATAACGTTTACCATAACGCCCTTGATCACCATATCCGCGATCAGCGTCACCACCCGGGAGGACGTAAAGGAAAGAAATTCTTTTAACCGGTTTTCATTCTTACTCTTAAACACAAAACGGCGGTTGGTGAAATACGCGAAAAGCACGCCCGCGACCCACTCGATGATATTCGCCGCCTGAAGCTGTACCGGGTTTTCCACATTCAAAAACGTCGCCGTCACAAGCACATAGGCGAGAATGCTCACAAGCGTCGTCAGACCACCCACAACCAGATAGTTCCACATCTCCTCGTATTTAAAATAAATCTCTTTTATTTTTTCAATCATTCTTCTTCTCCCGTTACATGATCAAAAATGCCGTGGCAATGCCTAAAAGCGCTCCCATCAACACCTGAAGCGGAGTATGCCCCAGATATTCCTTAAATTTACTTTCAAAAGGGATATCCGGCTGCAGCGTCGTGGTGATCAGGTTGATCCATCTTGCGTGTTTTCCCGCCTCACGGCGCACGTTCATGGCGTCATACATGACGACAATGGCAAATACCGCCGCCATGGCAAATTCATAAGTATCAAATCCGAACCGAATGGCAACCGCCGCCACAAGGGCGCACACCGTCGATGAATGGGAGCTTGGCATACCGCCGCTGCCAAACAGCCTCTCCGGATTAAATTCCTTTGTGGAAAGAAAATTAATCAGCGTTTTTAAAACCTGCGCCAGAAACCACGCAAGTATGCTGCTTATCAATATTTTATTGTTTGATAACTGAACCAACCATTCCATTACAGATATTCCTTTAAAATTTTATTAATCATTCCCGGGTCGGCTTTCCCTTTCATTGCCTTCATGGTCTGACCCACAAGGAAGCCGATGGCTTTTTCTTTACCGTTCCTGTAATCCTGTACGGATTGCGGATTATTGGCGATCACTTCCTCGATAACGGAACGGAGAGCGCCCTCGTCATGAACGGTTTTAAGCCCTTTCTCCTCCACATATCTGTCCGGATCCACATTCTCGTTAAATACCGACTCAAACACTTCCTTGGCAACGCTGGAATTAATGGCTCCCGAATCGGCAAGCTCAATCAGTTTCGCAAGGTTTTCCGGTGAAAATGTGAGATCCTCCGCCTCCATTTCCTTTTCCTTCATAAGACGCATGGTCTCCACCATAAGCCAGTTGGAAACTTTCTTCGGTTTCTTGCAGATTGCCGTGGTTTCCTCAAAAATATCCGCCATTTTCTTGGACCCCGTCAAAATATCCGCGTCGTATTCCGGCAGCTCAAACTCCGCGATATAACGCGCCTTTTTCTCTTCCCGGAACTCCGGCTGCGCCGCCTTCACCCTCTCGATCCACGCGTCGTCGATCACGACGGGAACCAGATCCGGCTCCGGGAAGTAACGGTAATCCTGCGCGTCTTCCTTAGACCTCATCGCGTAGGAATATTCCTTGTTGTCGTCCCATCGTCTCGTCTCCTGGATCACCGGTTTTCCCGCTTCGATCAGCTCGATCTGGCGTTCCCGCTCCGCCTCGATGGCTCTTGCGATCGCCTTAAAGGAATTTAAGTTTTTCGTCTCCGTCCTTGTACCAAATTCCACAGCGCCTGCCTCACGGACGGAGAGATTGACGTCCGCCCGCATGGAACCTTCCTGAAGTTTGCAGTCGGAGGCTCCCAGATATTGAATAATCATTCTCAGCTTGTCCAGATACGCGATAACCTCATCAGCCGAGCGCATATCCGGCTCCGAAACAATCTCGATCAGCGGTACACCGGAACGGT
Organism: Alistipes sp.; assembly: GCA_023666775.1. Lineage (GTDB taxonomy): Bacteria > Bacillota > Clostridia > Lachnospirales > Lachnospiraceae > MGBC120314. The sequence goes on from JAMPBI010000175.1 coordinate 2,914, forward strand.
TAAAGTCCACGAGGGAACAATCCTCCCAGTCGTCGTGGATCAGCTTTCCCGCGTCCTCTTCCATATGGATTTCATGGATCCCTATGGTCTTTTTGCCGTCCGCCGTCTCGATCTCCACGCCGCCGTTTCTACAGATCGGGTGATATAACTGGGAAATCTGGTAATTCTGCGGATTATCCGGATAAAAATAATTCTTTCGGTCAAAAATGTTTTTTCTTGTGATCTCACAATTCGTCGCAAGTCCTACCGCCATCGCGTATTCCACCACCTGCTTATTTAAAACGGGAAGCGAACCCGGCATACCGGTACATACCGGACAGGTATGGGTATTCGGCGCGCCGCCAAACGCCGTGGAGCAGGAACAGAAAATCTTTGTTTTGGTCGCAAGTTCCACATGGACTTCCAGACCGATCACGGTTTCATATTGTTTCATCTTCCTACCTCCTGATCCATTTTCTTTGCGGCTTCACAGCGCTCATAACTTCTCGTCTTCTCGAAGGCATATGCCGCGCGGATCAACGTTTTTTCCGCGAAACAGTTGCCGATCAGTTGTAATCCTATCGGAAGCCCCTTACCGTCCAGTCCGCAAGGTACGCAGATACCCGGAAGCCCCGCGAGGTTCACGGAAATCGTATAAATATCCCCAAGATACATTTTGATCGGGTCTGCCAGCGATTCCCCAAGTTTCGGCGCGGTCGTCGGGGCAGCCGGCCCCAGAATAATATCGTATTTTTCAAACGCCTTATCAAACGCCTGTTTGATCAACGCCTTAGTCCGCAGCGCCTTTAAGTAATACGCGTCATAATAGCCGGAACTCAGCACAAAAGAGCCCAGCATGATCCTGCGCTTCACTTCCGCTCCGAAACCTTCCGAGCGGGTCTTTTTGTACATATTATGAAGTCCCTCAAATTCTTTGGCGCGGTAACCGTATTTAACGCCGTCAAACCGCGCAAGGTTGGAGCTTGCCTCCGCCGACGCGATGACATAATACGCCGGGATTGCGTACTCCACAAGACTCAGATCAAACTCCTCAACAACGGCGCCTTTTTCTTCTAATTTCTTCGCCGCCGCAAGAACCGTTTCCTTTACTTCTTTATCCAGACCGTCCCCGAAATAATCTCTCGGAATACCGATCTTCATACCCTTCACGTCGTCCACCAGCGCGGAAGTAAAATCATAATCGTCCCTCTTAACCGATGTGGAATCCTTCGGATCATAAGAGGCTGCCGCCGAAAGGATTGCCGCGCAGTCCGTCACGTCTTTCGCGACCGGTCCGATCTGGTCAAGGGAAGAACCATACGCGATCAGTCCGTAACGGGAAATTGTTCCGTAAGTAGGCTTCATACCCGTAACGCCGCAAAATGAGCTTGGCTGGCGGATCGAACCGCCCGTGTCCGAACCAAGGGCATAGGAACATTCCTCCGCCGCGACCGCCGCCGCGGAACCGCCCGACGAACCGCCCGGCACATGCTCTTTGTTCCACGGGTTTCTCGTAACGCCGTAAGCGGAAGTCTCCGTGGTGCTTCCCATGGCAAATTCGTCCATATTTGTTTTACCGATGATAACGGCTCCCGCTTTCTCAAGATTAAGAACCGCCTCCGCCGTATAGGTGGGAACAAAATTTCCCAGGATCTTGGAACTGCATGTCGTAAGCAGTCCCTTCGTACACATATTATCCTTAACGGCAACGGGAACGCCCGCAAGGGGTCCCGTAAGTTCTCCCCCGTCAATCCGTTTCTGGACTTCCTGCGCTCTCTTTAAAGCACCTTCCCGATCAACGGTGACATAGCAGTTCAATTCCTCTTCCTTCGCGTCGATCTGCTTTAGCGCCGCTTCCACCGCCTCGGTGACGGACACTTCTTTTTCTTTGATCTTTCTGCCAAGTTCCACGGCAGTTAAACTCATTAAATTCATTTCGTTTTCCTCCCGTTACTCTACCGTCTTTGGCACCATAAAACTTGAATCTTTGCTCTCCGGCGCGTTGGCAAGAATATTTTCGCTGTCGTCCCCGTTTACCACGATATCCTCGCGGAACACGTTATTTACGGGAAACACATGGGACATAGGCTCCACGCCCGTAGTGTCCAGTTCGTTTAACCGGTCGATATAGTCGAGCATATTCGCCATATCTTTTTTTGCCTGTTCCTTCTCCTGCGGCGAAAGTTCAAGTTTCGCGAGAATACCTACATAATCAATGATCTCGTCTGTAATGATATTTGCCATTTCCAAAACTCCTTTTTAATCCCGGACTTTGATGTGTACTTCCCTCAACTGCTGCTCCGTCACTTCGTTTGGCGCGCCGCACATGAGATCCTGCGCCGTTCCGCTCATCGGGAACGCGATCACCTCACGGATATTTTCCTCATTGCGAAGGAGCATGATCATACGGTCAACTCCCGGCGCCATACCGGCGTGAGGAGGCGCGCCGTACTGGAACGCGTTGTACAAGGCTCCGAACTTCGCCTTTAATACTTCCTCATCATATCCCGCGATCTCAAATGCCTTTACCATGATCTGCATATCGTGGTTTCGCACGGCGCCGGAGGACAGCTCCACGCCGTTGCAGACGATATCGTACTGATATGCCAGAATGTCCAG
>JAMPBI010000176.1 GCA_023666775.1 Alistipes sp.
TTAGATTAATAAAATTTTAGTAAATTTTTACTAAAAAATCAATACGATTTAGTAAAAAGATGTTTCGGGACCGGAAAAAATCATTATAATATAAAACAGAAACATTCATTTTATCAAGTAGGACAGGAGGAACCGTTATGAGAGAACTTACGCAGTTGAAAAAGGATTTGGAAGCGGGGAAATTTGACAGTTTATTCGTTGATATTTACGAAGATCCGGGGCTTACAGAATATCAGAGGCAGCGCTACATAAAACTTCTCGGTCTGTTTGAGGAAACGTTTCCCGACAGGCAGGTCGCGGTTTACAGCGCGCCGGGACGGAGCGAGGTGTGCGGTAATCACACAGATCATCAGAGGGGGCAGGTGCTTGCGACTTCCATTAATCTGGACGCGATTGCAGTGGTTTCCTACAATGACGAAAATCAAATCCGCATCGTATCGGACGGATATCCCATGCTGAAAGCGGATCTGACCGATCTGGAGAAAAAAGCGGAGGACGAGGGTACTTCCGTGGGATTGATCAAGGGCGTCGCCCATGCTCTGGTAAAAGAAGGGTACAAGGTTTCGGGATTTAACGCCTATGTCACCAGCGACGTTTTGATCGGCGCGGGACTGTCCTCCTCGGCGGCGTTTGAAACCATTGTGGGAACCATTATTTCGGGTCTGTTTAACGATATGGAAATCGGCGCCGTAAAAATCGCCCAGGCGGGACAGTACGCGGAAAACGAATTTTTCGGGAAGCCGTGCGGACTTATGGACCAGATGGCGTGTTCCGTGGGCGGTCTTATCCATATTGATTTTAACGACGCGCAAAATCCCGTGGTGGAAAAAGTCGGGGTTAATTTCGGAAAATACGACCACAGCCTCTGCATTGTTGATACGAAAGGTTCCCATCAGGATCTGACGGCGGATTACGCGGCGGTTCCGAAGGAAATGAAAGCGGTAGCCGCGTATTTCGGAAAAGAGGTTCTGCGCGAGGTTGATGAAAAGGAATTTTATAAAAATATACGGCAGGTGCGGACCGCCGTAAACGACAGGGCGGTACTGCGCGCGATACATTTCTTTGAGGAAAACAAACGGGTGGAAGCGATCGTGAAAGAATTAAGCGAAGGGAATTTCGGGGCGTTTTTGCGGCTGATAACGGCTTCGGGAAATTCTTCGTTTCAATATCTTCAAAATGTGTACACCAGCCATGACGTAGAAAATCAGGGTGTGTCCATAGGACTTGCGGCGAGCGGGCTTGTGTTAAAGGGAACGGGAGCGGCAAGAGTACACGGCGGCGGTTTCGCGGGAACCATTCAGGCGTTTGTGCCGAATGAGACGGTGGAGGAATACCGGGAATTTCTGGACGGCGTATTCGGCGAGGGTTCCTGTCATGTGTTGAAGGTGCGCAAGTATGGCGGTATGAAGGTTTTGGATTAGAAAACGCGGAGGTATGGGATATGTATGAAAATATTGCAAGGTTGGTACAGTATGGACTAAACAAAGGACTTATCGAACCGGAGGATAAGATTTACGCGACGAACCTGCTCCTTTCGGAAATGGGTCTGGACGATTACGAGGAACCGGAAACCGTTGAAAATTGCGACGATCCGGAGGATATTCTGGAAGGTTTGGTCGGCGAGGCAAGACAGAGAGGTCTGGTCGAAGAGGGCGTTGTCGCGGGGGATTTATTTGACACGAGGCTTATGAACTGCCTGATGAAACGTCCCAGCGAAGTTATCCGCGAATTTTACCGGCACTACGAAAATTCGCCGAAGGAGGCGACCGATTATTTTTACCGTTTGAGCGGCGACTCCAACTATATACGGCGCGGCAGGGTAAAACGGGATATGAAGTGGACGGTGGAAAGCGATTACGGCACGATCGAGATGAGCATTAACCTGTCCAAGCCGGAGAAAGACCCGAGAGCCATAGCGGCGGCAAAACTCATGAAACAGAGCAGCTATCCGAAATGTCAGTTGTGCATGGAAAACGAGGGGTACGCGGGGAGAATGAACCACCCGGCAAGGGAGAACCACAGGATCATTCCGATAACGATCAACGACAGTAAATGGGGCTTCCAGTATTCGCCATATGTTTATTACAATGAACACTGCATTGTCCTGTCCGCGGAACACAGTCCCATGAAGATCGACCGGGCGGCGTTTCAGAAGCTGTTTGATTTTATAAAGCTGTTCCCGCATTACTTTGTGGGTTCCAACGCGGATCTGCCGATCGTGGGAGGCTCCATTCTCACCCATGAACATTTTCAGGGAGGACGTCATGATTTCCCGATGGCAAAGGCGCCGATTGAGAAAACATTTGCGGTAAAAGGATTTGAAGACGTGGAAACCGGCATTGTGAAATGGCCTTTATCGGTTATCCGTATCCGCGGCGAAAAGGCGGAACGCCTTGTGGATCTTGCCGACCACATTTTAACGGCGTGGCGCGGCTATACGGACGAGGAAGCCTTCATTTTCGCGGAAACGGACGGGGAGCAGCATAACACGATAACGCCGATCGCACGAATGAGGGACGGGAAATTTGAGCTGGATCTGACGCTGAGAAACAACATTACGACGGAGGAATATCCTCTCGGCGTGTACCACCCTCACGCGCAGTACCACAACATCAAAAAAGAAAATATCGGGCTGATCGAGGTCATGGGGCTTGCCATTCTGCCGGCGCGGCTGAAGACGGAAATGAGCCTTCTGGCGGAATATCTTGTGAAGAAAGAAGATTTTACCCGTGAGGAAAGTCTTGTAAAACATAAAGAATGGGTGGAGAATTTTATTTCCGGTTATGATATAATAAACGAAGACAATGTAACGGATATTCTGCTTTCGGAGATGGGAAAGACGTTTGTGGGTGTTTTGGAGGACGCGGGCGTGTACAAATGCACGGAGCAGGGAAGGAAATATTTTGAACGGTTTATGAACGGGTTATAGGGGCGCTTGTACTTGATTTTGGGCTTAAAAAAGAGTATATTAAAGAGACGAAATCAATCTTAATAAAAAGGAATGTTTGTTATGATTTATACCGTGACTTTAAATCCATCACTTGATTATGTGGTAAATGTTGACAAATTAAACATCGGGGCGGTCAACCGCGTCAATTCGGACGCCGTTCTCGCGGGGGGAAAGGGAATAAACGTGTCCCTGATCTTAAACGCGCTGGGCGTTTTAAGTACGGCAGTGGGATTTGTTGCCGGATTTACGGGAAGGGAGATCGTGGCGAGAGTAGAGGAAGCAGGCTGTGAGTGCCGATTTATTGAACTGCCGGAGGGGATATCCCGGATCAACGTTAAGATAAAGGAAAAGAAAGAAACCGAGATCAACGCGGCGGGACCGAAGATCGAGAAGGAATATCTGGAGGAATTATGGAATATCCTGGAGGAACTGGAAGCGGGCGATATGCTGGTCCTTGCGGGAAGCATTCCCGCTTCTCTCTCCAGAAAGACGTATTACGATATTACGAAGAAAATGGTTTCAAAAGGCGTAAAGACCGTGGTGGACGCTTCGGGCAGCATTCTCCACGATCTGATCAATCTGAAGCCGTATCTGGTAAAACCGAATCAGGACGAGCTGTACGAGCTGTTTGACGTTCGCGTGGCGACTCTGGGCGAGGCGCGGATCTACGCGAAGAAAATACGGGAAATGGGGGCAAGGAACGCGATCATTTCTCTCGGTGAAGTGGGAGCCGTTCTTGCGGCGGAAGACGGCAATCTGTATTCCTGTATCGCTCCCAGAGGAAACGCTGTTAATTCGGTGGGAGCGGGGGACTCCATGATAGCCGGTTTCATTACGGGCATGCTTGCGGAAGTCGGCTACGAGGATTCGCTAAGGCTTGCGGTGGCGGCGGGAAGCGCTACGGCATTTTCCGAGAAACTCGCCGGACGGGAGGAAATCCAGCAGTTATACGAAAGGCTGAAACATCAGGAGTAAAATACAGGCGTACAGCCTGAATAATAAAGGAGAGTGTTAAAATGAGCAACAGATTTGTACTGAACGAAACATCTTACCACGGAGCGGGCGCGATCAAAGAAATCGCGGCGGAGGCTAAGAACAGGGGATTTAAGAAGGCGCTTGTCTGCTCGGATCCGGATCTTATCAAATTCGGCGTGACCAAGAAAGTATTGGACGTTCTTGACGGGGCTTCGCTGGCATACGAAGTTTACTCCAATATCAAGCCGAACCCGACGATCGAAAATGTCCAGACCGGCGTGGAGGCGTTTAAGAAAGCGGGAGCGGATTATCTTGTGGCGATCGGCGGCGGTTCTTCCATGGACACGGCAAAAGCGATCGGTATTATCATCAACAATCCGGAGTTTGCCGATGTGAGAAGTCTTGAGGGCGTCGCTCCGACGAAGAACGCGGCGGTTCCGATCATCGCGGTTCCTACCACGGCAGGCACGGCGGCAGAAGTTACGATCAATTACGTTATCACGGACGCCGAGAAAAACCGTAAGATGGTCTGCGTGGACGTGCATGACATTCCTGTTGTCGCGGTGGTCGATCCGGAAATGATGTCCACAATGCCGAAGGGACTTACGGCGGCAACCGGCATGGACGCGCTGACCCATGCTATTGAAGGATATATCACAAAAGGCGCGTGGGAATTATCGGATATGTTCCATCTCAAGGCGATCGAGATCATTTCTAAAACGTTAAGGGGTGCCGTTGACAATACGCCGGAAGGAAGGGAAGGCATGGCGCTGGGACAGTACATCGCAGGTATGGGCTTCTCCAACGTCGGTCTTGGTATCGTCCATTCGATGGCGCACCCTCTCGGCGCTTTGTACGACACGCCGCACGGCGTTGCGAACGCGATCATTCTTCCTACCGTTATGGAGTACAATGCTCCGGCAACCGGCGAGAAGTACCGCGATATTGCCCGCGCGATGGGTGTTGAGGGTACGGAGAAAATGTCGCAGGAAGAATACAGGAAAGCTGCCGTTGACGCGGTTAAGAAGTTGTCACAGGACGTAGGTATTCCTGCGGATTTAAAGGAGATCGTTAAGGAGGAAGATATTCCGTTCCTTGCGCAGTCCGCTTTCGACGACGCGTGCAGACCGGGCAATCCGAGAGATACTTCCGTTGAGGAGATTACGGAACTGTATAAGAGTTTAATGTAAGAGTGAAACAGGATAAGGACAACGAATAGCCTAGTGGGTGCTTTGCCACTATAAAAGAAAAGAAGAATCCCCAGACTGTACGCTACTACGGTTTGGGGATTCATTTTGCGTTCACATGAACTTGTCATATCTTTTTGCCTATAGGCATTATAGCATATGCAAAAACTTTATGCAATATGCTTTTTGCAACGCAATTTCCTATCAGATAAAAGGGAACCTGCCATGCGTTTGGACGTTGGCAGGTTCCTTTTTTAAGGGCGTTATGGTACAATGGAAAATGGAGGAAGATACTATGAAATCATTTAAAGCGGAATTTAAGGCAGTATACGAGAAAGGTCTTATGCAGTACGGATTTC
>JAMPBI010000177.1 GCA_023666775.1 Alistipes sp.
CGCTATTATGGGAGCCGTCCTCGGGGCGGTATCCCCGGCGGTTGTCGTTCCCAGAATGGTACAGCTTATGGAAACGAAATACGGAACAAAAAAGGGCGTTCCGCAGCTTATCCTAGCCGGAGCCTCTTTAGACGACGTTTTTGTCATCGTACTGTTTTCGGCATTTATCGAAATGGCTCAGGGAAACTCGGTAAATATCATGGAATTTGTCAACATTCCCGTTTCGATTGTTCTGGGCGTACTCGCCGGAACGGCTGCCGGACTTTTTCTGTCCGTGTTTTTTGAGACGAAATATGCCCATAAACATTACGTTCGTAACAGCATGAAGGTTATCATTGTCTTAGGAACAGCTTTTCTGCTGATCGCGTTGGAAGAAGGACTGAAAAATGTCATTCCCGTTTCCGGGCTTCTTGCCGTTATGAGCATGGCATGCATGTTACAGTTAAAAAGCAACGCCTCCGTTTCGGCGCGTCTTTCCGCGAAATTCGGCAAACTGTGGATTGCCGCCGAAGTCATTTTGTTCGTGCTTGTGGGGGCTGCCGTTGATATCCGCTATACTCTGGAAGCCGGACCCGGCGCCGTCCTTTTGATCATGATCGCGCTCATATTCCGCTCCGCCGGCGTTTACCTGTGCCTGATAGGAACAAAACTCAACTCAAAAGAAAAACTGTTCTGCGTTATTTCCTATCTGCCAAAGGCTACGGTGCAGGCTGCTATCGGTTCCGTTCCTTTATCCTTGGGTCTGCCTTGCGGAAATATCGTGCTGTCGGTAGCCGTATTGTCAATCATAATCACCGCTCCGTTAGGCGCGTTGGGTATCGACATGACATACCGGCGTTTATTGGAGAAAGAAACGCCGTAGGCAGCGCGGAATATGCCTAATTTCCTATCAAATAAAACACCCACAAATTGGAAATCTGGTCTTTTATCTGCTCATAATCCCACAGCATACTGCTCCGTATCGTGCTGTTCGGGTCGTTGACAACGAGTTTATCTTCTTTTACGCCCACCAGCACGATAAAATGTCCCACCGCCGTAAAATCCCCCGGACGGACGCTGCATATCACCGGATTTCCGTTCTCCAGCGCATTAAAGATCACATTTTTATCAAGGGGCAGTACCTCGCCCCGGACGCCGAACTCGCCGCACCCTTCCGTCATAAGGCTCCATGCCGTTCCCTGATTGGGATAATAATAACCGTTCTGCTCGGCATAAGCCGCGACGGCGTCCGGCGTTGACAAAACATTCCGGGTAAGCGCCACCGCCACCATCGAAAGGCATGTGGGACCACAGCCCGACTGCGCTATATTATCGTCGCCGTAATGAGCGTATCCCCAGCGCCTGTCCCATTGGAGGAACAGCGGAAATTCTTTCTCCATGTCTTCCTTCGTGATCCCGCCTTTTACCGCCGCCTCCTCCGTGAGATACCCCTTCACGAAATCGATCATATCCGGATTATTTGCCAGCGCCGCAAGAAGCTGTTCCGGATACTGATCCATGTTATCATAGATTTCCTCAAACTCCGGGTACTTTGCGCTAAGTTCCGCCAGATACTCTTTCAGTTCCTCTCCCTGACGCGCCTTCGGCTTTTCAAAAGCATACTTTATCACCGGTTCCGGCTCGGCGGTCGTCGGTTCGGGCGTCGTCGTTACGGGTTCGGTCATTTCCGGTTTGACTGCCGTTGTCTCTTCCCGCTTCGCGTCCACAACCGTAACGTTTCCGCCGTTTTCGGCATTGCCCGTTTTCTTCTGCTCTTCGGGCTTTTTCATATTTTTAATAAAAATAATGACGACGGCTGCGCACAATATCAGGATACACCAGTTGCGTATCACGCGGTTGCGTTTCTTTCTCCGCCTTTTCGCCGCCAGTCTTTTCCTTCTTTCCCTTTCGGCGCTGCTCATTCGCGCGCTTTGCCGTCTGTTCTGCTTCTCCATACTCCATTCCTCTTCCCATACCTTTATAGCTAAACCATGATCCGGTTCAATCTTCCTCCAAAACGGCTCAAAACCTCGTTTGTGATCGTACCGGTCTGTTCCGCTATATCCAGAGCGCTGATTTCTTCCGTTCCGCTGCGCCCGCTAAGAACGGCGGCGTCACCTGCCTTTACACCCTCGATGTCCGTCACGTCAACAAGCGTCTGGTCCATACAGATCCTTCCGATAATATCCGCCCGCCTGCCGTGGATCAAAACCTGTCCTTTTCCGTCCGACAATTCTCTCGGAATACCGTCAGCATATCCGATGGTCAGCACCGCGATCCGGACGTCTTTTTCGGCGCGGTAGTCCATACCGTACCCGGCACATTCGCCCGCCTTCAGATCCCTGACGACGGAAATCCTCGCTTTCAGGGAAAGCACCGGAGCAAAGGAAAACCGGCACGCTTCCTCGCATTTTCTGTTACTGTGTACGCCGTATAATAAAATGCCTACTCTGGCATAATCCTCCCCGTAGCTGCTATAGTTGAGCGCACCGTAGCTTGCCAGCATATGCAGTCTGGGAACGGAAATATTATTCTCCTTTAACCGCTCCACCAATCCATAAAATTTCGCGATCTGCTCTCCGGTATACCGTTCTCCTTCCTCCGACCGATCGTCGCTGGCGGACAAATGCGTGAACAGACCGTCCACGATCAGATTTTTCATGGAAAAAACGCCGCATACTTCAAGGACGTTTTCACACGGGATACCCAGCCTGTGCATGCCCGTATCCACTCCGATATGGACGTGTACCGCCGCGTTATAGGCATTCAGCTCCTCCGCGTAATCCCCGTCCACGATCGTCTGCGACAGAGAAAATTCCGGCAGCAAATGAAAATCAGCCGGCGACGTGTAGCCCAGAATAAGGATTTCTCCCGTTATACCGTTTTTGCGAAGTTCCACACCCTCCGCCGCCGTCGCCACGCAAAACGCGCCGACGTCAAGTTCCTGCAGCTTTTTCGCGACGGGAACGGCGCCGTGTCCGTAAGCGTTTGCCTTTACGGCGGGCATAAGTTTCGTAGCTTCCGGGAGGATCTCCCGAAGCGTATCCACATTCTTTTCCAGCGCGTCGAGGGAAACTTCGATCCACGCTCTGGACGTGGCTTCCCTGAGGGCTCTTTCCTTCTTTTCTTCCTGCTTTTTCTTTTTTACGTCCTGCAAAAACAGGATATCGGCTGCCGCAAGTACCGAAAACAGGCATACAAGCCCGTAAAGGATCAGCGGCTCCTCCACTATTATACCACCGTCTATCCCAAAACGCGCAAGCAGTTTTACGATAAAACGTACCACAACGATCATTGCGGGGTGCAGTATATAAATCCATGTGGAAACAAAACGAAGTTCTTTATACTCCTTTTCGTCCTGCCTAAGAAGCGCGAATAAGAAATAAACGGCGGCGGGCAGAAACAGATACATGCTGTCATGGCGGCAGAACTCCATCTTGTGGACCCAAAATCCCTCCAGCTCCATAAAAAGCAGCGAAACAAACGCCAGACAGCCGTACCGTATTTTCTTTTTCCCGGTAAGTTGCACATTTCCCGCAAAAACTCCCAGCGTCAGGAAAAGCGGCGCCATAAAAATCCCGTTGCGCGTATATTTGCTCACGGAAAAAATAACGTCATAAAATCCTCTTACAGGGGCAAATCCCGATATCGTTCCGTACAGGCTGTCCCCGAAAAGCCCTACCAGATACAAAAGAGCGCCGGCCGCCAGAATTACCGTCAGTTTCTTTTGTTTGTCCACATTTTTTAATAGTTCATTCATTCCGCACACCACAAGGACACCGGTGATACACGCCGGAAAATACCACAAGTGATAGAACGTCCCGTCAAACACGACCATGCGGATAACGTCATAAATCTTTAACCCGCCGTAATTGCCCGCATATATGCCGATTGGCAGATACAGCGCCATGCAGAATATATAAAGCGAAACGATTTTTTTCAGATAGCATTTTATTTTTTCAAATGATTTCGCGCGAAAACCGCTCCCCGCCTCCCGAAGATAATCTCCCAATACAAAATATCCCGTCACCATGAAAAAGAACGGCACCGCAATTCTCCCGAGTATATAGGTAAACGCCAGATCGGCATTTGCCGAAATCCGTTCAAAAGGACCGATATGGATTGCCACAACGAGAAACGCGGCGGCAATACGAAATAAATCCAGCATAGAAACGCCTCCTTACTTCGCAAGTCCTATCACGGTATCCAGGATCTGTGAAAAGGAAATCCCCGCCGCTTTCATCATTCCCGGAAAACGGCTGTGTTCCGTAAAACCCGGTATGGTGTTGACTTCGTTGAACACGATCTCACCCGTCGGCGTCAGAAACATATCGACTCTCGCAAATCCGCCGCACCCCAGCACACGGTAAATGAGCATGGCGGTTTCTTTGATCTCCCGCGCCTTTTCACCGGAAATTCTCGCGGGTACATGGATCGCGGAAGTGATCAGATTGTATTTCTCCGTGTAATCGAAAAATCCCTCGGAAAGTTCGATCTCGTCCACTTCTCCCACCGTCAGTTCCTCATTTCCCATGACGGCGCAGCCTACCTCAAACCCTTCGATATTTTCCTCGACAATCACCTGATCGTCATAACGAAACGCCTCCCGCACCGCGTCCAAAAGCGTTTCTGTTTTATAGACTTTCGTGATCCCGTAAGAGGAACCTGCCTTGACCGGCTTCACAAAAACGGGAAATCCCGTCTCCTTCACCAGCTCCCCGCACTCTTTCATAAGGATATCCTCCGGTACGGCGTCCGAAAAGACCTTAGACCTTGCCACGCGCACTCCCGCGCCTTCCGCCAGCTTGTGGGCGCGGTATTTGTCCATGCAGAGCGCGGAGGCTAAAAGATTACAGCCCACGACCGGTATGCCCGCCAGTTCCAAAAGTCCCTGCACGGTTCCGTCCTCGCCGTTTTTACCGTGAAGAACGGGAAATGCTTTGTCCAGACGGATTTCTTTCGTTATCCTGCCTTCTTTGTACACCAGAAGTTTTTTCGCTCCTCTGTCCGGCAGAATACACGCCGGCGTACAATCGGCGTCGTTGAACCATGTATCCTCCTCAATCTTCTCTTCGGCTCCCTCAAAATAATACCAGCTTCCCTCTGCGGTAATACCGATCAGAACCGGGTCGTACTTCTCTCTGTCCAGATTTTTGATGACCGCGCCCGCCGAATGAAGCGATACGCCGTATTCGGAAGAGCAGCCGCCAAAAATTACCCCTATTTTTTCCTTCATACTTCTTTCCCCTTTCGTCTGAATGAAATTATAAAAACCTCTGTCCGACACAATTATTGTATCAGAACAGAGGTTTGCCGTTTTTCGTTTTCCCTTAGAATATTCTTATTTTTTTCTTGCAAATTTCTTACGATTTTCTTACGACGCGTTTTCCGTCTCCTTCTGCGGAATGACAACGGTAAACGTTACGCTCTCATTCCCGCTTTCCGCCGTAATGCTTCC